>QMOC01000196.1 GCA_003648085.1 Chloroflexota bacterium | reverse complement strand
GGCCAAGGGCGCGACCTCCGACCCAACGGCCCTGCCGGCACGGCAGGCGCTGGCGATGGCGACCATCGGTGGGGCACGGGCACTGCACGTAGATGAGTTCGTCGGCTCGCTGGAGCCGGGCAAACGGGCCGACATTGCCGTGGTGGACCTACGCAGTATCCATAATGCGCCCAAATTCACGCGCGATCGGGAGGCGCTGTATGCCCAACTGGTTTATGCCGCCAAAGGCAGCGATGTGCGGGACGTGATGTGCCAGGGGCGGTGGCTGATGCGCGAGCGAAGGTTGCTCACACTGGATGAGCAAGTGTTGGCAGCCGAGGCGGCCAACATAGCACGCAAAATTGACCTCTTCCTCATCCAGCGCGAAGAAAGCGTGCTCAGCAAATTGCTGGCCATCGGCCAGGTGGCCCAGGAGAAGACGTTCGAGGTTCAGGTGAAGGTACATTTGGCCGACGCGACGCCGGTTGAGGATCTGCTGGACAGGCCGGAGATTCTGGTCATCAAGCCGTCGCTACGCCGCCAGTACGATACTTACTTCCTGTTCGATGATCCTTACCACAGTCGCCTCCGCTATCGAGAGGACGAGTTGCTTGATGAGGATAGTCAAGTGCAGGACGTCCTCTACCGGCTGACGCTGACCGGCGAGACGAAGGAGCGGGAGTACGCCAGGTCGGTGCTGCTCTCGCGCTCCCGCTTCGACGCACCGGCGACACGGAGCCTGCGTTTCTACCGAGAGTACTTCAAGCCGGTGGCCGAAATCGAGGTACACAAGGAGCGACAGCGCTACCACGTGCGCTATGGCGGGACGGATTTTGCGGTCAATCTAGACCGGCTGATGAAGCCGGAACTAGCGGGGGTTTTCCTGGAGATCAAGAGCCGCACCTGGTCGAGGCAGGATGCGGAGCGGAAGGCGGAGTTGATCGGCGAACTGCTGGAGTTGCTCCAGGTGCAGGAAGGGGAGTTGGTAAGGCAGGAATACGTGGAACTGGCGACAGATTCCGGGGCATAGACTGTGTACCGTCCAGGGCGCGTGAGCAACCCCATCGCGCCTCCCAGGATAGCGGCCCGTTCCCAGGCCAGCAGCGAGCAGCAGATTTACCAATTGGAAGATTTCCCACACTACCGCCGATGCCAGGTGAGGCACACCAGGGCGACGCCGCTGTGCTCGAAGTACTCCAGCCGCACGGTGTGCGTACCCTCGCTCAGATTGAGGGTGGCGCTGCGGTAGCCGCGCATGGGCCGCCAACTGTCAATCACCAGCCGGTTCCACCACACGTGGGCGCTGGCCTTGCCGCCGTGTTCGTAGTACTCGACGACGGCGGTGTGCAGCCCGCCTCGTTCGTTGATGCAGCGGACAGACAGCGGATAAACGTATGAGAACGTCTGTCCCCCTCATCGTTGGCTCGGTCGGGGATCGTGGTGGCGGGAGGCCATCCGCTTATCCGTTTCTCATCTGCTGCCCCGGTAAACAAATGCCTTTGTCGTTTCATCTAACCTCCTCAGGGTAGCCATCGCAAACGCTGGGTCAGGGTTCGTATTCGAAAGTCACCGTATTCAGGATTTGCCAGAACAGCGCATCCCGGGCGGGATTGAGAGGCGTGCGGCGGATAATCCACTCGGCGCCGTTTTCCAGCGGCACACGGATTTCCTCGCCGATGGGGTCGAGGAGGGGGCGAATACGCGCTGCCGGACGCCCTCCCACCGTGACGGCCTCGGCAGTCACCTGGCCCTGTTCCAGATCCACAAGTTGCTGCAACCAGGCATCAAAGTGCAACTGCGATGACGCACCTGGATGCACGCCGACGGTGATCTGCAGGTGCTCGCTGCCCAGCGACGCGAAGCCGCTCTCACCTTCAAAGTCAAAGTTTGCCAGCGTATGATAACCCCTGTCTGCCTGGAAACGCCATTGAGGGGGTACGCGCAGGCGGACAAAGGAGAGGGCCTGTTCCATCCAGGTCGCGGGATCGCCCGGTTCGGGAAGCGTTCGCAGTGCCACACGCGCCCCACCAATCTCCGTGCTGCGTCGTTGCAACGCTCTTAGGGTGCCCAGGATCATATCTCCGTCGGTAGTGATCGTCCAGGGCTGGGGCCCCTCGTGAGCGACCCTCGTCGCCGGGGCGTAGACCAGAGGCCGTGGACCACTTCCATCTATGGGAAAGGCCCGCGCGCCAAACCACGCATCCACCCACACCTCGCTGCCGTCCGGCGACCAGCGGATCACCTCCGGGCCGAGCCCCATCGGGAGCGGAGCGAAGTGGCCCAATTCGCGCATCTCTTGGGAATCGAGGGCAATCAGCCACACGGTGCAGTCGTAGACCTCGCCGATGTCGCAGGTGTAGGCCGCGACGCTGCGCCCGCAGTCGCCAGGCATGTCCCCGCTATCGCAGCCCGGCGCGCGAGGCGAGGCAGTGGGATATGAGACTGTCTGTGGCAATCGCGCCAATACCTGTGCTTCGCCTCTGCCGACCACGTCCTGGATGTAGATGTTGTGATCCTTCTCTCGCTCTCTTGGTCCTCGCCCGCGGGTGAAGACGATGTGATGGCTGTCGGCGGTCCACGTGCCCGAGAGTCGCTCCTCGCTGATCTGCCACTGCGTTTCCCCATCCAGGGAGACCAACCAAGTGCCGTCGCGGTCGGTGGGCGCCAGGAGCCACTGCGCGTCCGGGGAGGGGCGTACAGGCCACAGGAGAGGGACAAGGAAGTCATCAGGGCCCGCCGGTAGGTAGCGCTCCAAGAGCAACCGATCCTCTGCTGCGGCCGGATCGCGCAACACCAACGCGCCATCGGCGCGGGCCAGCAGCACCGGTTCGGTAAATGTTGTGAGGGGTTCCGGCGTTGGCAGGGTAGAGGTGGCGGAGGGTGTGGACGGGGAGGATGTCGCCGTCGGCTCTGCCGTCTGGGGCGGTGCGGTCGCCGTCGGGCCGGCACAGGCGGTGAGGAGAACGATGGATAGCAGGACAATAGCGGATTGTAGTGGTCGCTTCATTTCTTACTTCTGGTCGTTCGATATGACGAGCATGTCCTCCGGCCCGTAGATGTGCTCGGCGGTGAAGGCGATCCAGCGGCCATCAGGTGAGATGAGGGCGTCTTCGTACTGGCCGGGGTGATAGCCCTGTTCGAATAGTTCTCTTTTGGCGAGCGCCGGCAAGACGCAGACCGATGGGGCACAGGTCTCGTGCGTGAGTGCGCCCAGGTCACCCTCGAAGGGTGTGACCTCATCTGTGTCCAGGTGGTAAGCCTGGGGTGGCTGGGAGTCGCCAGGGTGCCAAACGCCCATCTCGTAACGTCCGCCGCACCACTGGCGGTAGACGAGGGTCTGCGCGTCCGCCCAGCCCAGCGGTTCGTATTGACAGCCGCTTATCTCCGCCGCTGTCTGGCAACTCCTGACCGCCCCTTCGATCAGGCCCGGCTGCTCCACGAGGCGCAATTCGACGCCGGGTGCGGCCTGTACCGCCGGCCGGTAGTGCATCGTCAGCGGGAAGGCCAGCACCGCGACGAGGGCGGCGAGGAGCAGGTAGAAGCGTCCGCGTCGCCAGACCCGCCTCCGCTCCTGAGCCGCCAGCCAGGTCAACGCAGCCAGGCTCAGCATCAGCGCGACCAGGCTGAGGAGCACGTAGCGGGTCATGTCGCTCAGAAACGACGCGGCAAGAAAGGTATACGTCTCAATGCCGAAGAACCACCCCGACGTGGACGGGAACAGGCGGTAAGACAGCCACATCAGCAGCGACAGGGGCCAGAAGGCCAGGAAAGGCATGGCCAGCGGGACTGCCACAGCGGTGAGAACGTACCGCCACCGCTCGGCCCGCTCCTGTCGGCGCGTCAGCAGCCACATCAGCCCCGCCGAAATCAGGACGTGTGCTCCCAGGACGGTGGCTGCGTACCCCTCGATTCCCGCCCAAGCCGAGGGCAGGGCGGAGGGGAACAGCCGATAGAGCAGCCAGAGCAGCGCCTGCATCGCTCCCACGACCAGGAAAGGCGGAGCGAAGAGGATGACCAGCGCGATCACTGTGAATTGCCATTTCTTCATTTGTTCACCTCCATTAACCTTTGGGATGCAGATGAACGCAGAGCCGTGAATTTAGTCGGTGCAGCGGATGCACAGCGGATAAACGGATGAGAACGTCCGTCTCCGTCATCGTTGGCTCGGTCGGGGATTCCGTTTCTCATCTGCTGCCCCGGCAAGCAAATGCTCCTCGTAACCACTCAGCCAACCCCAGATAGGGCGTTGGAGCACATCCTTTGGGACGCAGACGAACGCCGCCAAACGCTGATTTTTGAATTTGATCTGCGGAAATCTGCGTTAATCTGCGTCCGATCTACTCAGCCAACCCCAGATAGGGCGTTGGAGCACATCCTTTGGGACGCAGACGAACGCCGCCAAACGCTGATTTTTGAATCTGATCTGCGGAAATCTGCGTTAATCTGCGTCCGATCTCGAATGAGTAGTACCTGCTCCTCCACTAATCGCTGTAGGCGACCGGCGTCGGGGTGGGTGGCGATTCGGTCGGCACAGGCTCCAGGAAGACAGGGGCCTCGGGCAGCGGTGTGGCGGTGGGGCCGCCTACCCCGGCCGTGGTGAAGCGCAGCGTGTAGGGCCGCTCGCCAGTGCGATAAACGGTGATCTCCACCGGCGCGTCCGGCCGCAGCAGCCCCTCCGGGTCGAAGAAGAACCCGTTTATCGAACCGCCGGTCATCCCCGGGATGTACTCACCGGTGTCGGCGTAGCGGGTGCGCATCCCCTGACCGCTCCCGCCGAGCAGCATCCCCAGCCACCACTTCTCGGTTGCCATCTCGATACGGACGACGGTATCGCGCGGCACGTCGGTGGCTCCGTTAGCAGGCACCGTGTGCACCACGGGTGGCGCCGTGGCCCACCAGCCCAGGCCACCCAGGACGGCGCAGGCCAGCAGCGGCAGCGCCACGTGCCGCATCAGAGAGCGCAGGCGGGGCCGTTCGAGCGATGCCTGCGCCCACCAGGCCCTCAGCGCGGCGGCGAGAGCGAAGAGACCCAGGCCGAGGAGCCCCAGGTGCAGCGCCAGACCCAGCGCGGATAGCGGAACCCGGGGCAGTGGGGCATACTGCCAGCGGTCGGCCCAGGCCGGGAGGGGGGAGAGGAGCACACGCCCGTACATCCAGGTCGCCCGTCCCGTCCACACAAGCAGCGCCAGCAGACCTGCCAGCGTCGCCCAGCGCCAGAGGCGGCGGGTCCATACGCCTTGGCGTCTTTCCGCAGCGCGACCGGCCAGGAGGAGAAAGACACTTACGAAGAGCCCGTACCAGGCCACCGCCACGGGATACAGCACCCAGCCGCCGGCCCGTAAGCCGAAGGCCAGCAGGCTCAAGAGCACCAGAGCGTGGGCCAGAATGTATAGGAATACGAGCAGGGTTGCGTATCGTTTCGCCTGGGTCATTTGAAGGACTCCTGTGGGTCAATCTAAATAGTGCACCTTTGGTTCGTAGAGCATGCGCCAGAAGAGCGGCTCCTGACCCCGCGCATAGACGTCGCGCAGGACCCAATGGCGGGGCGGATAGCCGGCCGCAGCGCCCCAGTAGGGGCCATCGCGATGAAAGACGTCAAAGACGTAGGTGACGGGCAGCCCGCGCCGGTCCAGGAATTGGACTGTTATCCGCGCACCGCCGGCCTCACGCGAATCGCAGATGACACCCGGCTCGCAGCAGGTGCGCCACCACTCGGTGTGGAGGATCAGAAAATCCTCCTGCAGATCGGCGGCGATCAGTTCGCGCGTCACTGCCTTCCGGCGTTCGGCCAG
>QMOC01000195.1 GCA_003648085.1 Chloroflexota bacterium | reverse complement strand
TCGACCAACTCGAAGGGCATATCGGCCGGCAGCCCTCCCACGTTGTGGTGTGTCTTGATGCGGGCTGCTGCCTGTCGCTCAGGCCCACGGCTCTCGATCACGTCGGGGTAAAGCGTGCCCTGGGCCAGAAAGCGTACCTCTCCTAACCTCTTCGCTTCCCGCTCAAAGACACGGATGAAGCGCTCGCCGATGACGAGGCGCTTCTGCTCCGGGTCGGCCACGCCGCTCAACGCGCTCAGGAAGTCCTCAGTCGCGTCCACCGGCACCAGCCGCATACCCAGCCCCTCCCGGAACGTGTGCACCGCCTGCGCCGGCTCGCCCCGCCGCAATAGCCCTGTGTTGACGAAGATGCAGGTCAGTTGATCGCCCACGGCGTGGTGCACCAGGGTTGCCGTCACGGCGGAGTCAACCCCACCGCTGAGCCCGCACACTACCCGGCCCGTTCCCACCTGGGCGCGGATCGCTCCCACTGCCCGCTCGATGAAGGCAGCCGGTGTCCAATCGGGCGTGCAGCCGCAGATCTCGACGGCGAAGCGGCGCAGGATCTCCCGTCCCTGGGGGGTGTGCACGACTTCGGGGTGAAACTGCAGCCCATAGAGGCCGCGTTCGACATTGCCCATCGCCGCCACGGGGGAGTTGGCGCTGCGGGCCAATATCTCGAAGCCGGGCGGGGGGGTCTCGATGCGGTCGCCGTGGGACATCCAGACTTGCAGATTGGAGATTGGGGAATGGAGATTGGTGAGGAGGGGATTGTCTGGGCCGCTTAACTCCACCTCTGCCAGGCCGTATTCTCTTTTGGCGGCGGGGGCCACGCGACCACCCAGGCGGTGGGCGAGGAGTTGCATTCCGTAGCAGATGCCCAGCACCGGCACGCCCCGCTCCAGTACATAGTCCGGTAATCCGGGCGCGCCGGAGGTGTAGACGCTGGCCGGGCCGCCCGAAAGGATGAAGCCGCGCGGCTCTAAGGCCAGCACCTCCTCAGGCGGGGTATCCCAGGGGAAGAGTTCGCAATAGACGTGCGCCTCCCGCACGCGCCGGGCAATCAGTTGCGTGTACTGCGAGCCGAAGTCGAGGATGGCAACACTATTGCCCATCGTCACTCAATTACGATCCTACCATCGCTCATGTCGGTGATGACGGCGAGGGAGACGATGGGCACGTTGAGGTGGGCCAGCGCATCCCGCCCGCCTTCGAACCGCTTCTCGATAGCCGCGCCGATGCCGACCAACGTCGCACCGGCGTGCTCGACCAACCGCGCCAGTGCCGCGATCGTCGCCCCCGAGGCCAGGAAGTCGTCCACCACCAGCACCCGGTCGCCCGGTCGCAGGAACTCCGTCGAGACCATCAGGAACACGTCGCGTCCCTTGGTGTGGGAGGGCGCGATTTCGACGAAGACCGGCCCCGTCATCGTGATCGGTCTGGTCTTGCGGGCGTAGATGACCGGGACGTTGAGCGCGTGCGCGGTCGCCAGCGCCGGAGCGATGCCGGAGATTTCAGCCGTGATGACCTTGGTCACGTCAGCATCGGTGAAGTGACGGGCCAACTCCCGTCCGACCTCGAACATCAGATGTGTGTCAATTTGGTGGTTGATGAAACCGTCCACCTTGAGAATGCCCCGGCCCAGGTTCTTGCCTTCGGCCAGGATACGACGTTTGAGTTCCTCCATCGCAGTCTCCTCCAGAGAGTTTATACCATTCTACACGATGGGCTCAGGCCTGACAAGTCGGCGAGTCAGCGAGTTAGCGAGTCAGCGAGTCAGCGAGTTAGCGGGTCAGCGAGTTGGCGAGTTGGCGAGGGCGAAGTGGGCACTTGCGGTTTATCGGCAAACAGCCTATAATTATTCCACACTGCACATGGGGAGTGGACAGATGCCCGCTGAGTGGAAAGGAACAACTGAGTCTTCCGCTGACCGGGAGAGACATCCAATGGCGGAGATGCTGGAGCGTTATCTCTCCTGCCAACGTCTGGAGCACGGGCAGATCGTCCCGGGGACGGTGGTCCACGTCAGCCCCAATGAGGTTCTCGTAGATATCGGTGCCAAGTGCGAAGGCATCGTGCCAGAGCGCGAGTTGGAGAGGATGCCGCCGGCCGAGCGGGATGGTATCCATGTGGGTGATGAGGTGTTGGTCTACATCGTCAACCCGGAGGATACCAATGGCAACATTATTCTCTCACTCTCACGGGCCCAGGTAGCGCGGGATTGGCGTGAAGCACGGCGCCTCTTCGAAAGTGAGGAGATCATCGAGAGGAAGGTCGTTGGCTACAATAGGGGCGGCGTGATCGTGCATCTTGGGAAGGTGCGTGGCTTCGTGCCGGGCTCGCAATTGGCCTCCACGCGCGTTGCTGACCGGTCGGCCGCCGGCCCAGGCGGTGAGGAGCGTTGGGCGGCGCTGGTCGGCGAGACCCTCAAACTCAAGATTATCGAGGTTGATCAGCAGCGCAACCGGTTGATTCTCTCCGAGCGGGCCGCCTTGAGAGATTGGCACAAGGCTCAGCGTGAGAGGCTGTTGAGTGAACTGACCGAAGGAGAAGTGCGTCGGGGTCGGGTCATCAATCTGGCCGACTTCGGCGCATTTATTGATCTGGGCGGGATAGATGGGCTGGTGCATCTATCGGAACTTTCCCAGAAGCGGGTCACACATCCACGTGAGGTGGTGGAGATAGGGCAGGAGGTCGAGGTCTACGTGCTGAGGGTGGACCGAGAACGGGGGCGGGTGGCTTTGAGTCTCAAGCGGCTACAGCCTGACCCCTGGGCTTCCGTCGAAGAGCGCTATCAGGAGGGGCAACTGGTCGAAGGGGTCATCACGCGCCTCACTAAGTGGGGGGCCTTTGCCAGTATCGTGGGCGACGAGGCGATTGAGGGGTTGATCCACATCTCGGAATTGGACGTTGGCCCCGTCGTTCATCCCCGCGATGTGGTCCAGCCTGGGCAGGTGGTCACGTTGCGCGTGATAGGTGTGGATGCGCCGCGCCACCGCCTGGCGCTGAGCCTCAAGCAGGCCGCTCAGGGGGAGTTTATGGGGCAGGATTGGCAGGAAGTGCTGGCGGCGGAGCAGCCCGAAGCCGAAAGCCCACTCTCGGCTGCGCTTTCTGAAGTTGTTGAACAGTGAGGCGGTTGGCCCAACTGCCCTGCGGAGGCGTTGAGCATATGGGGGTTGGCCGAGCCGTGCTACTTTGATTCAGGACAGGTGGTAGAGCGATGAATAAGTTAACGAGGTTCTTCACCGATGCAGCCCGGAAGGCGCTCAAGTTGGCCCAACAGGAGGCCGAACGGATGCACCACGGGCAGATTGGCACTGAGCATCTCTTGTTGGGGCTGTTGCGTCAGGAGGAGGGGATCGCCAGCCGTGTGTTGCGTGAGTTGGGGTTGCAATCCGGCGATGTGCAGCATCTGGTCAAGCGGCTCAGCACTGCGCGGCGACGCTCGCCCCTTGTCAACGCGGAACCCGATCTTACGCCCCGTACCAAAAGGGCGATTGAACTGGCGGGGGATGAGGCCCGACGTCGGGGCGACGCTCAGATAGATACGCACCATCTCTTGCTGGGGTTGGTGCGCCAGGGTGACGGTACCGCGTTGGAGATTCTCAATCACCTGGGCGTCACGGGCGAGCAGGTCCGCCGCTATACCAATCGGGTGTTGCAGCGCCAGATGGTCTTCGCCGGAAAGGAGCGGCGCAAGGCGGCCAAGACTCCGCTGGTGGACCGGTTGGCGATTGATCTGACCGCTTTGGCCGAGCAAAACAAATTGGATCCGGTTATCGGTCGGGAGCGGGAGATTGAGCGGGTAATTCAGATTCTGGCACGGCGGACGAAGAACAACCCGGCGCTCATCGGCGAGCCCGGCGTGGGCAAGACGGCCATCGTCGAGGGGTTGGCACAGCGCATCGTGGCCGGCGAGATTCCTGAGCCGCTGCTGGATAAGCGCGTCATTCAACTCGACGTCGGCTCACTGGTCGCTGGGACGATATATCGGGGGCAGTTCGAGGAACGTCTCAAAAGGGTCATTGCCGAACTCAAGAAGAGCGAGAGTATTCTGTTCATAGATGAGGTGCATATGCTGGTCGGGGCCGGGGCGGCCGGCTCTTCGGTGGACGCGGCAAATATTCTCAAGCCGGCCCTGGCCAGGGGTGAATTGCAGTGCATCGGTGCGACCACGTTGGAGGAGTACCGAAAGTACGTCGAGTCGGATGCGGCGTTGGAGCGCCGTTTCCAGCCGGTGGTGGTCGAAGAGCCTTCGGTCGAGGAGACGATAGAGATTCTGCGCGGCGTCCGATCTGCTTATGAGAAGCACCACCACCTGCGTATCAGCGATGAGGCATTGGAGGCCGCGGCCCGACTTTCGGCGCGTTACATCTCCGACCGTTATCTCCCGGATAAGGCGATTGACGTGATAGATGAGACCGCCTCCCGCGTGCGGATGTACAAGGCTCCTGGCGCCAGGAGTCTGCGGGAGATATTCGCTACGCTAAAAATCGTGCAACGGGATAAGGAGAGGGCCATCGAGGAGCATCGTTACGAGGATGCTACTGTGTTGCGAGACCGGGAGATCGAGTTGCAGGAACGGTTGGAGGCTTTGCGCATCAATTGGGATGCCGAAGATGGGGTGGTCGTCAATCCCGATGACGTCGCGGAGGTGGTCTCGATGTGGACGGGCATCCCTCTGACGCAGTTGTGCAATGATGAGACAGAGCGTTTGCTGCATATGGAGGAGGAACTCCATCGGCGTATTGTCGGTCAGGACGAGGCTATTTCGGCGGTGGCCAAGGCGGTGCGCCGGGCGCGGGTCGGGCTGAAGGATCCCCATCGTCCCATCGGCTCTTTCATTTTCCTCGGCCCCACCGGGGTGGGCAAGACGGAATTATCGAAGGCGCTGGCCGAGTTTATGTTCGGCAGTGAGGAGGCGCTGTTGCAACTGGATATGTCCGAGTTTATGGAGCGGCACACGGTGGCACGCTTGGTCGGGGCGCCACCGGGTTATGTGGGCTACGAGGACGCGGGGCAACTCACCGAGACTATCCGCCGCCGCCCCTACTCCATCGTCGTTTTCGACGAGATGGAGAAGGCGCACCCCGACGCATTTAATATGCTGTTGCAGATTATGGAGGAGGGCAATCTCTCGGACGCCCGGGGGCGGAAGGTGGACTTCCGCAACACGATTATCATTATGACCTCGAACATCGGGGCGGAGATGATTAAGCGGGAGACGAGTCTGGGCTTCGTCATTCCCCACGATGATACGGTGGACGCCAAACGCAATTATGATGAGATGCGCAAGAAGTTGTTGGAGGAATTGAAGCGTACGTTCCGCCCCGAGTTCCTCAACCGGGTGGATAGTGTCATTGTCTTCCACGCTCTCAGCCGGGAGGAGATTGCCCAGATCGTGGATCTGGAGTTAGATAAGGTACGCGCACGGCTGGTGGAATACGACGTCAGGCTGGAAGTGACGGAGGCGGCCAAGGCGCTGCTGGTCGAGGAGGGGTACAGCGAGGAGTATGGCGCGCGACCGCTACGGCGGGTCATTCAGAACCGGATCGAGGATGCTCTCTCCGATGCATTGCTGGCGGGTGAGTTTGTGGCCGGGGATACGGTGGTGGTGGATGCGGAGGAGGGGGAGATTGTGCTTCGTGGAACGTGAAATGTGAAGCGTCAGGCGTCAAACGTCAAATGTGAAGCGTGGGGTGCGCGGGCCTCACGCTTTTGTTATTTTCGTAACCACTCAGCCATTCTGCCAGGTTCGAGATCGGACGCAGATTAACGCAGATTTCCGCAGATCACGCCTGGGGACTGCGGAAGCCGCAACTTGTGGCGGGATTAGCACGGGCTCGCC
>QMOC01000194.1 GCA_003648085.1 Chloroflexota bacterium | reverse complement strand
GAGTTTGCCACGCTGATCGCTTACGCTCATAGTCCCCTCCCGTTGCGGTGTGGCATACAGGGAACGTTCAAAGCGCCGTCTGGACGCTGGCCATTCCCAAAAAGTCGCTGCCGGTTTCCCGCGCATCCGCCCGGCGGTGAAACCACCGGGCTCAGCCGGCGAAGCCCTGCGGGCTCATCTCAGCCCCGAAGGGGCTTCGTTTTTGAGCCGGAGGCTTAAGCGCAGCGGAGCCTCCGGCGAGCCTTTCTCACGCGGCCCGCACGGGCATGAAGTGCCCGTGCTACGAAGCAGCGCCCGACGAGTCGGGCTTACGCCGTAACACAGCAGGAAAACGTCTTTGCGGCAAGTAAGGGGGATTGATCCCCCGCTGCTCTGTAGCCCGGCGACTTCATCGCCGGGCTCATCTCAGCCCCGAAGGGGCTTCGTTTTTGAGCCGGAGGCTTAAGCGCAGCGGAGCCTCCGGCGAGCCCGTGCTGCCACGGCGGAAGCGACTTTTACGTGATTTAGACTCCTAAATGTTCCCTGGCATACATTGTACACAGAGGGAGGGAAGATGCAAGTTGGGAGCGGGGGATTGGAGAGTAAAATGGCAGGCGGGTTGCATTTGCTGCTATCCGTGCACTGTGCTAGAATGGACAACGGTTTTGCAGATTCTGCAAAATTGCCGGTGGGGGCAACTGTCAATGGATTCGGAGATTGGTCATCGGAGCGAAGGTCTATGCGTCTTCTGATTCTCTTCTTCAGCGGCACCGGCAATACTCACTATGTGGCCGAGTATCTGGCCCGTAAACTGGAGCACCTCCCAATCGAGATTCTGGTGCGCTCCATCGAGCAGGTGCCGGCCGGGGAGGTGCCGGAGTTCGACCTCCTGGCGGTGGGATTTCCCGTCCACGCAGTCGACTCCCCCCTCTTCTTCCAGGAGTATCTCCGCCGTCTTCCTCCGAGAGAGGACAGGGGAGTCTTTGTTTTCTGCACCAAGGGAGCCTTCGCCGGTGGTGCCGTCCGCCGCAACCTCCAGCGGCTGGCATCACGGGGCTATATCCCTCTGGGGGGCGGTAGCGTTGGCATGCCCGGCAACGATGGCCTGGCTTTCATCCCCAGGAACTCGTGGATGGCACGGGCGGCCCAGAACAAGGACTTCGATCACCTCAAGAGCGCGGACAGGCTGGCTTGTCGGATGGAGGAGGTGCTGGGGGGAATAAGTGCCGGGCGGCCTGTTGGGGATTACCGGGTGCAGATACCTCACTCGGCCGGCCGCTCACTGACTGATCGGCTCTGGCGGGCGGTCTACAATCGCTTCACCGAGCCCCTCAAGCGCCGCTTCTACGCCGATGAGCGCTGCAACCAGTGCCTGCTCTGCACGCGGATATGCCCGGCGCACAACATCCGGCTGGAGGATGGACGGGTTCACTTCGGGGATCACTGCTATCTGTGCCTGCGGTGTATTCACCAGTGCCCTCAGGAGGCCATTCAGATTGGGAGATGGACGGTGGGGAAATTTCGCTGGCGGGGGCCAAAGGGCGACTTCAATCCGCTGCGGCTGTACGGTCTTCAGCGAGCGGCATCTTCCCCATCTCTATCTGTCCCAGAAGGATGAGAGATTCCAGATCCTCGGCCTCCTCAGGGGCGTAGCGGGCCACGACCGCTCGCACCGGCGCTAACTCCTCCTCTGAGGCCAAGCCGAGCATACGGCTCAGGTCGGCCAGATCCTGCATACGGGAGGCTGCCATTTTCATCAGCACCAGATAGGGCAGGTCAAGGATGGGGTAGCCCGCCGGGTCCCGCCGGGGGTGGGCCAGCGCCTCATCCAGCCAGGGGTAGGCGCCCAGGATCACGTCCACCTCCACTCCCTGGGGCGAGCGCATCAGAAAGCCGGGCATAGTCAGGGGGGAGACGTAGCGGTATCCCGCTGCCTCCAGCCGTCTCCGAACCTCGTCGCCATCCTGATAACGTATTAGGATGTCCAGGTCCCGAGTGACTCGCTCCGGCATATAGGCTCGGGTGGCCACGCCGCCGGTAATGGCCCAGGGGATGCCTTCGAGGATGGGGCGCAGGTCGGGCCAGGGATGCATGGCTGTCCTCCTTTGCAGGAACGCGGAGCCGCTGCCGGTGCCCGGTCGGATGCGCCGGCGGCAGAAGTCTATCACAAAGCGCCGCCGCCGGGCGGGGGTGAGCCGCCCGTCTGGAGCGATGACGGCAATCGCGGGTGGGATATCCATTTGCATTTCTCCACATTTGATTGTATATTCCTTTGGACAGATGTCAAGTGGAGGAAAGGGAATGGTCATCCAAGTGCAAGACCTAATGAAGCGGTACGGGGACGTGGTGGCGGTGGACGGCCTCTCCTTCGAGGTGGAACGAGGGGAGATGTTCGGCCTCTTGGGGCCTAACGGGGCCGGGAAAACCACCACCATCCGCGTCATTATGGACATCATCCGGCCGGACGAAGGGCGCGTGATGGTTTTGGGCCAGCCCCCAGGCCAGGCGAAGGCTCAGGTCGGGTATCTCCCGGAGGAACGCGGGCTCTACCGCAACCTGAAAGTACTGGATACGCTGGTCTACCTGGCCGAACTGAAGGGAGTCCCTAGGCCCACGGCCCGCGAACGGGCGATGCACCTGCTGGAGCGGGTCGAACTGGAGGAGTGGGCCTCCCGTAAGGTCAAGGACCTGAGCCGGGGTATGCAACAGCGGCTTCAGTTCGTCGCCAGCCTCGTCCACGACCCGGAGATTCTGTTCCTCGACGAGCCGTTCCAGGGACTGGATCCGGTCAACGTGGAGCGCATCAAGGATTTGATGGCAGAACTGCATCGGGAGGGCAAGACCATTGTCCTCAGTACCCATCAGATGAACCTGGTGGAGGCGCTGTGCGACCGCATCCTGCTCATTGATGAAGGGCAGGTGGTGCTCTACGGCCCCCTGGCGGAGATCAAGCGGCAGTATGCTCCCCACGCCGTCCGCGTCCGCGCCCCTCACATCCCGCTCGACCTGCCCGGCGTGGTGGGGGTGGAGCCGGACGACGGGGCCTTCAACCTGGCGCTGGCGGAGGGAGCCCGTCCTCAAGAGGTACTACGTGCTCTTCTGGATCGCAGGGTGGAGATTCAGGCCTTCGAGGTGGCGCCAGTGCCGTTGGAGGACATCTTCGTGGCTGCGGTAAGCGGGGAAGAGGCAGGAGGCAGGAGACAGGAGGAGGGAGAGGATGGACTGGCGTAAAGTCTGGGTGGTCGCCCGTCACGAGTATCTGACAAACGTGCGGCGGGCAGGGTTCATCATCATGACGGCGGCTGTGCCCGCGCTAGGGATCCTCGTCCTGCTGTTCGGGGCCTTCTTCGCGGGGCAGGCCCGTCAATTGGGCGCGTTCTTCGAGAGGCAGTTCGAGGTTGGAGATGAGCCCATCGGCGTAGTGGACGAAACGGGCTACTTCTCACCCATCCTGCCGGAGTACCAGGGCAACTTCGTCCTCTACGGGGGCGAGGAAGAGGCGAAAGCGGCACTCCTGGATGGGAAGGTCTCCTCGGTGCTGATGATCGGGGAGGACTATCTGGAGACGGGCCGGGTGGTAGTGATGAGCACAGGAAGCGGGTTCGGTGCGGCCGCGCTCAGCGATTCAGACAGAGTGCGGGCCTTCTTCGTAGATCATCTCCTGGCTGGCCGGGTGGACCCGGTGCTGCGAGAGCGGGCCGCCGCCCCGCTGGACGTGGAACCCCGTGTGCTCTCCTCTGGCGGTGAGACGCGCGGGGAGGGTGGCTGGGGCTTCGCTTTCACCTTCATCATCCCCTATTTCCTGGCCTTCTTCCTCATCATGACCATCTTCGTCTCCTCGGGCTACCTGTTGCAGAGCGTGGCCGAGGAGAAAGAGAGCCGCGTGATCGAAATCGTCGTCTCCTCGGTCCGGCCGGTGGAGTTGATGGCGGGGAAGGTGGCCGGCCTGGGTGTGCTGGGACTGACGCAGATCGTGGTCTGGTCGCTGAGTGTGTGGGGGTTCAGCGGCGGGGCGGTCTTGCTCCTGGCCGCCACCGGAGCGGCCTCCATCCCGGCACGAGTTCTGGCTCTGGGTGTGGTCTACTATATGCTCGGCTACGTCCTGTACGCCATCATGATGGCCGGGGTGGGCGCACTGGGCACGACGATGCGGGAGAGCCAACAGTTGGCGGGCATCTTCTCCTTCTTCGCCGCCGTGCCCTACATGCTCAGCGGCTTTCTCTTCACCAACCCGAACATGCTCATAGCGCGGATATTGAGTTTCTTCCCCCTCACCGCACCCACGATGATGATGATGCGCCTCCCACTGGCGGAGGTGCCCTGGGTAGACGTGGCGGGCAGCATCGCTGTTCTGCTACTTTCCATCCCGGCAGCGCTGTGGGTGGGGGCGAAATTGTTCCGCGTGGGGCTGCTCATCTACGACAAGCGCCCCACGCTGAAAGAGATTGGGGGCATATTGCGGGGTGGAGGCTAGAGAGCACCCTTTACAACGGCTCAAACCGCGCCGTGAAGTGGCGCAGGAGGGGCGGCGCATAGGTGTAGCGCATGCCTCGAATCTGGTCGCGTCTCTCGTAGAGCCGCTTGCAGACCTCCACCACGTAGTCCAGGTGTGCCTGGGTGTAGACACGACGGGGGATCGCCAGCCGCACCAATTCCAGCGCCGGGTAGACCACCTCGCCCGTCTCCGGGTCCTCGCGGGCGAAGGCCACGCTCCCCAGTTCCACCCCACGGATGCCGCCCTCCAAGTACAGCGCACACGCCAGCGCCTGGCCGGGCAGTTCGCGCTGCGGGACGTGCGGCAGGAAGCGCTTGACGTCTATATAGACCGCGTGGCCACCGGGAGGCTCCAGGATGGGGATACCCTCCTCCACCAGCCGGTCGGCTAGGTACTTCGTGTGGGCGATGCGGTAAGCCAGATACCGCTCGTCCAATCCCTCCCACAGCCCCCGTGCCATCACCTCCAGGTCGCGCCCGGCCAACCCGCCATAGGTGGGGAACCCCTCGCGCAGGATCAGTTGCTGGCACACTTGCCGGTATAGCGCTTCGTCCTTCATCGCCAGGAAGCCACCAATGTTGACCAGCGCGTCTTTCTTGGCCGACATCGTGCAGCCGTCGGCGTAGGAGAACATCTCGCGGGCGATCTCAACAACAGACGTCTCGGCATAGCCCGGCTCGCGCAGTTTGATGAAGTAGGCATTCTCGGCATAGCGGCAGGCGTCGAGGAAGAGAGGAATGCCGTAGCGGTGGAGCACCTCGCTCGTGGCGCGGATGTTGGCCATCGAAACCGGCTGACCGCCGCCGGCGTTGTTTGTTACCGTCAGCATCCCCAGTGGGACGTTCTCCGGTCCCATCCGCCGGATGAACGCTTCCAGTTGCTCCACGTCTATGTTTCCTTTGAAAGGCGCGTCGCTGGTGGGGTCGAGCCCTTCTTCTACCACGAGGTTGACCGGATTACCTCCCCGTGCGATGACGTTGGCCTGGGTGGTGTCGAAGTGCATGTTGCTGGGCACCGACTGGCCCGGTTTGACCATGCAGGCGAAGAGGATGTTTTCGGCGGCGCGGCCCTGGTGGGTGGGTACGAAGTAGCGGAAGCCGGTGATAGATTTGATCGCCTCCTCTAAATTGAAGAAGTTACGGCAGCCGGCGTAACTCTCGTCGCCGAGCATCATCCCGGCCCACTGACTATCGGACATCGCCGCCGTGCCCGAATCGGTCAGCAGGTCAATGTAAATGTCCTCGGCACGCACGGCGAAGAGATTATAGCCGGCCCGCCGCAGGATTTCCTCCCGCTCGGTGCGGGTAGTCTGGCGGATGGGCTCGACGACTTTGATTTTGAACGGTTCGACAGGAAAT
>QMOC01000193.1 GCA_003648085.1 Chloroflexota bacterium | reverse complement strand
GGGTTGGTCGTCGTGATGAGGTTACCGGCGGCGTCGTATTCGTAAGTCGTCGTCGCTCCCAGCGGGTCGGTCTCGGAGCGAAGGAGGGCCTGATACCGCTCCGGCGTGTCAAAGTTTTCCCAGACGTAAACGGTGGAATGGCCCAACGGGTCGGTCTTACGGGTGCGGTTGCCGTAGGCGTCGTATGCATAAGTGGTCGTGTGGCCGTTGAAATCGGTGAGCGCGGTGCGTCGGAGGTCGGCGTTCCAGGTCTGATAGGCGGTGTTGCCGAGGGGATCGGTCAGCGAGGTGATCTCCCCATAAGGGCCGTAGGTGACGCGGTAGGTGAACCCTCGGGCGTTGGTAACCGCCGTTTCGCCGTTCAGATAGCGGAAGTGGAAAAGGCGGAAGGGGCTGAGGTGGGACCTTTCCCCTTTCTTGGCGTACCAAATGTCGGTCACCCGTCCGCCGGTGTCGTAGAAGAAAAACAGCGACTGCCCTAGACGGTCATCGTAGCGGGCCAGGGAATGGTCGGGATTGTAGTCAAAGGAGATGGAATGGCTCAGCGCGTCGGTTACGCGGATCAGGTGTCCGGCTTCGTCGTAATCGTACCGGATCTGACGGCCCGCCGGGTCCTCCACGCGGGTGATGTGCCCGCCGTCGTAGTAGAAATCGAGCGTCAGGCCGGAATCGTCGGCTATCCGGGTCAGCCGGTCGGCGGTGTAGGTGAAGGTGAGGCGGTTGCCGTTGGCGTCGGTGACGGCCAGAAGACGCCCGTTTTCGTCAAAGGATGAACGGGTGCCGTCCTTGGTCCAGAGAGTGTATCCGTCTCCGTCGGCGGTAAGGCGGCGATGGATGCCGGGCGGGGGCACGTAGGCGTCGAGGGTGGGGGAATAGACGTAGGTATGGATGGCGCCATTGGCGTCGTGGACCGTAACCGTATCGTCGCCGATGGTAAGATGGAGGTTGTAGTTGAAAGTCCAGCCGAGGCCGAAGGGAGAATCCACATCGTGGAGGAGGGAGTTATAAGCCCGAGTGATCTCGATGTCGAAGCCGCGGGCGGGGAAGAGGAGGTCGCGTTGGGTAAAGAAGAGATTGCCGTTGGCGACGTTGACGAGATCCCCGGCGAGGTAGTACCACCGTTGGATACCGGGGCCGGGGAAGTCCTTTGGAGTGGAAGGAGTCAAGGGTAAATGAACGGGGGTCGGTGAAGGTGAAGGAGTGAAAGGCTTGGCGGTCGGCCCGGCTGCGGCGACGGGCGGGGTGTGGATAGGGAGTGCCCCGCCCAGGATGGTGATGAGCACAAAGAGTGAGAGCACTTTGGTGAAATAACGCTTGAGTAATTGTTCTTTAGTTTGCATCGCTATACCTCCCAATTGAAGCGTATTTTTCTCCTGCTACCACGCAGAGCGTGGTAGCAACCCTCCGTGCTTTGCGTGCATAAGCCTCAATTAGGGCGCCGGGCGTCTTCTCCCGTCCCCTCGCCGGAGCGGGGGAGCGAGGGAGGAAGCGCGGGCAGGCTTTTCAGTTCCAAGCGCACTGAAGTGCGCACTACGAACGGTTCGTTTCAAGCATAACCATTATACCGACGAACCGTTGAAAAATCGTTGAAAAACGGTGGGAGAGGTGCGACGCACCACGCGCTCTCTACCGCACGGCCGCGATGTGATAGTCGCTCGTGGCCCGCCCACAGCCGTTCTCCACCGTCACCAGCACTGCCTTGTACCCGGCCTCGGCCCAGGTGAAGGCGACCGTGCCCCAGAGCCCGGTGGCGACGTGTTTCACCGGCTTCTGCTCCGTCGCCAGCCAGTTGTAGGTGAAAGGGGGCATGGCTGCCTTGGGATAGACCGTCGCGGTGAAGGAGGCGGAAGCCTGGGGCAGGATGCCCTCCGGCCCGGTCAGTTTCACCCTCTCCACCGCGGTGCAGGTCGCCTCCTGCTCCCGCATCACCAGCGGGAGGTAGACGCGGTATTGTCCCTTCCCCAGCAGCGCGAACTCGCTCAGATGACATACGGTCACCCGCAGCCGATTCTCGTCGGGATGCCGCTCATAGGCCGAGGCCGGCTCACACGTCTCCGCTACATCCGCCCATCCCGCACCGTCCCAGTACTTCAGCCACAGCCACCCTTCGTCTATCCCCTCCACGTCGGCGTCGCTGTATTGAAGTGTGACGGTGACCGGCTTCTCGAAAGCGAAGCTCTCCAAGGGAACACCGTCCCGCCGGGCCTCTATCCGGAAGGCATGTCCGGCGAAGCGCAGGTCGGGTGAGAAGGGGTGGGAGAGGTAGGGCAGCGGGGTGAAGACGAGGGTGACGGACGCGGTGACCCCGTCGGGCGGCACCTGGATGGTGGTGGTGTTGCCCTGAGTGTCGGTGAGGCTCCGGAGCATTTGGAAGTTGGGCTCGTAGGTGTAAGGTCGGGGCAGGGTGAGCCCAGGCCGTCGCAGCCGCGGGCCGGGTCGGCCACGTGGCGCACCTCCAGCAGATTGCCCTGGGCGAAGCGGTCCGCCGCGCCTTCATCGTAGGTGTACTCCACTCTGTTCTCCGCCGGGTAGGTGATGCTGGTCATCAGGCCGTCGGCGTTGTAGGTATAATCGGTGATCAGCACTTGGCCGTCCACCACCTGGCGGGAGCGCAACCGATGCCCGGCCCCGTCGTGCCACAACTCGACGACGTTGCCCCCCCGGTCGGTGATGATGGTTTTGCTCGCCGCACCCGGGGGATCGTCGGCCTCGATGGTAGTGGTGTAGACCAGGGTGACCTCGCCGCCAGCGGGGATGCCGCCGGCGTTGGCCCGGCCGCCGCCCCACGACTGCTGCACCACCCGATCGAATTCAAGGCCGGAGGTGCCGTAGGTGTTGATCGTGCGTGGCGTGAGGGAGCCATCGGCCACCTCGTTGGGCGCGATGATGGTGGTCAGGTTGTGGTTGAGGCGCTCGTCCTCGAAGCCGGAGGTGTAGGAGAAGACGGTGGTCTTACCGTCCGGGAAGTCGTTGCCGTTGGGCGTGCCGGTGACCGCCGGGGTGGTGATGCTGACCAGGTTGCCGTCGCTATCATAGGCCAGGGTGACGGTGCGGCCGGTGAAGTCGGTGACGGTGCTGATGCGACCGTTCTCGTCGTAGGCGTAGGTGATGGCCCGACCCAGCGCGTCGGTGACGGTGGTCAGGCGGCCCTGGGCGTCATAGGCGAAAGTGAGGCTGTTGCCGTTGCGATCGGTCAGGGAGCGCAGCCGGCCGGGCGCGGTGGCGTCAGACAGCGGGAAATAGCTTTCCACCAGGCCGCCGCGATGGGTGAGGGTGATGCCTGTGGTGTCGCTGACCACCGTGCTGTAGCGGCCCGTGGCCGGCAAGAACTCCGCGCCGTCGAAGGGGAAGACGTCGGTGAGCCCGGCGTCCGTTCGTCGCGCGAGTGAACCGCCGCCGATGTCCACCATGCGTTGGTCGTAGTTGTGCGTCCAGCCCCAGCCGACCGGGCCGTCGTACACCAGTTGCGAGCGATAGGTGAGGCGGAATTCGTAGTCCAGCCCCCGGCCGGGGATACGCAAGGGCGTCTCGGTGCGCACAAACTCGCCAGAGTGGGGGAGGATGGGGTCGGTGATCTCAGCCTGTCCTCTTTCAGCCTCAGCATAAGCCTGTTCAAGTCTGTCCCTTTGTTCCTCCGACATACTAAGTATAGTATAAGCAGTTACCGGTAGAATAGGCCCCCTGCTACGATTTACCCACTCGGCCAATCTTTCGGCATTTTCTAGAATGCGTACTATGCTTGCCAAAGCAGAATCAGGGGATAGAGTGCGTACTATGCCTGCTAAAGCAACATCATAGGAATACTGAGAATAGCGAGTGCGTTCACCCCACTCCCTCAGTTGGTCTGCAGAGATGCCCCTTAGTGCCAGCGATTCTGCAATGTCATACCTCGGTATATCTGCATACCATTCATTCGTATACCCGGAAAACAACTGCCTCTCAAAAACCTGGCGCTCCTCTGGCGTCATCTGGAGTATAGTCTCAGGACTCACCCCCGAAAAGAGCCATCCGAAGAAATACTTCAAATTAATCGCCTCCGACAACTGCCCCAAGAACCAGGCCTGTTGATAGTCGATTTGCTGTTGCTGGGGTTGCAGAAGGGAACCGAGTGCACCAGGCTCCGTTAACGAGGGCTCGGGTTCAGCGGCCCACGATTGCCATTCCTCAAGCGTTTGCAGAAATTCACCGAGCATGATGGCGTGCTCCGACTCGATTGCCGGCTGTTCGTAGCCATTGCCCGCGTGCCAATCGCCCTCGCCGTCGGCGCCCATGCCCGGCCACGAGCCTTGAAAGACGTTGTAGTAATCGCCGTAAGGCCCTTGCCAGAAGCCGTTCATCATCCACCCCCCGAAGCCGCCTCCTGGAAGAGTGTACTGGGGATTCCATGTGTCTTGTGCCGCTTGCGCGGCATTCGACCCGACGACCGCTGCGCTGCTCGCAGTCGGGGTGGGTGGCCCGTCAAAGAGCAACTGAGGCGCTCCCCAATCGCCGCCGCGCGGGCGAATGGCCGTCCACACCTGGCCGTCGTTGGCAAAGGACGACCAGGCGGCGATGACGTTGCCCGCGCCGTCCACGCCGATGGTCGCGCCGGCCAGCTCGCCGCTGCTGTCATTCACCTGCACTTTGGCGCTCCAACCGCCGCCGACCGGCCTGTACACGGCGTAGATATCCACCTCATCCCACTGGACGAATTCGCCCCACAGCAGATGAACGTTGCCGGCCAGGTCCACGGCCATGCGCGGCGCGGTGAGGTCCTTGGTAGTCTCGATAACCGATTCCTGGGCGCTCCACGGCCCGCCCGCCGGCCGGGAGGCGAAGAAAATGTGGTCTTTGAAGTCGGTGCGCACAAGAGCGCGCCAGGCAAGGTGGGCGCGGCCCCAGTTGTCCATGGCTGCATCCAACGAGTAGAAACTCTGATCCACGCCAACGTCATTGACCTCCTCGGCCGCAGACCATTGGCCGTCGGTCGAGCGCACGGCCGCGAACACGTGCCGCCAGTCCCACAGTTTCTCCCCTTGCAGCCAGGCCACCACCGCTTCGCCGCGGCGGTTGACGGCCAGACGCGGGGAGGTCTGAAAGTGGGTGGTGGGGCTGATGACCTGGCTGGCTCCCCAATCGCCGCCGGCCGGACGGTAGGCGAAGCGAACCTGTCGGCGCGCATCCCGCTCATCCACCCAGACGGCGTAGGCATTGCCGCCGCCATCCACCGCGATCTGCGGCCCGCTCTGTCTCTCATCGCCGGTGGGATCAAGGCGCACGCTGGGCTGCCAGGCGCCGCCGGCCGGGCGGTAGGCGAAGCGGATGAAGGTCTCGCCCTCCCGGTCGTCTATCCACACGGCGTAGAGATTGCCGGCGCTGTCGGAGGCGCCGGTGGGCTCGTACTGACTCCACGGCCCCGGATCAATGGCGACGATCTCCTGTGCGGGCGCAGCGATCTCCGACGCCGCTCGTGGCGCGGGACCAGGCGCCGTCGCGGGCGCGGCCCGTGCGGGGGCGATGCTGCTCAGCAGCAGGCTGAGCACGAGCCAAAGCCGGCCCGGTTTGCGAAAAGTGCAGTTGTTCATCATTTGCCTCCTTCAGTTGATTGTGTTCCCCCGGCGGCGAGGTCAAACCGCCGCCGGGGGAGCGGTTGATCATTGTTGCAAGCCCCGCCCGCTGCGCGGTTCGTAGCGCCGGCCGCCGAGGACGTAAAGACCGTTGTCGGCGTCGTAGCGCCAGCCGCGCCACAGGCAGGACGATCACCGCCACAAGGCTGAGCAGCCGATTGAGAAGATGCATTCCCCCTCTCATTTTGCCCCCTTAATATTATGTATATCTGTTTACCGGGGCAGCGGATGAGAAACGGATAAGCGGATAGCCT
>QMOC01000192.1 GCA_003648085.1 Chloroflexota bacterium | reverse complement strand
GTCCTGACCACAGTGGCCATTCTGACCTTCATGGGCAGTTGGAACGACTTCTTCGGCCCCCTCCTTTATCTGATGGAGGACCCAAGCAAGTGGACGGTGCAGTTGGGCTTGCAATACTTCAATACCTCCATCCCCGGCGAAAACGCGGAGCAGATCTGGGCCGCCACCACGGCCATAACGGTGCCCCTGGTTCTGCTCTACTTCCTCCTGCAGGATCAGTTCATGAAGGCCTTTGCCGGGATGCGCCTGAAGTGAGGTGAACCAGTGCATTGGGGAAGAAAGTTGGCCAGAGCCGTGTTGGCCGCAGTTGTTCTGTTCGCCGGCACTTATGCCCTGGCCTGGTTCAACTCCTATAACCTCTCCCGAACCTATTACCGGCAGGCCGAAGCCTCTTATCGGGCCGGCAGGTATATCGAAGCTCTGATGGGGTATAAGGACTACGACGCGGCCCACGGACGGCGTGTCTTTGTGGGCGGTTATGCCCAGGTGGTGAACATCTGGGAGCACCCCTGGGCCCTCCCTCGACCCGCCGTCTACGAAGAGGCCAGGGCCAAAGTCAGGGAGATTATTCACCAGAAATTCACTCGCGAGGACGCCCAGTTGTTCCTCGATAGATACCTGGGCCGGGAGAATCCGTACCTGGGGGAGGTGATGTTGCGGATGGCTGAGCTTTACGAGGAAGAAGGCGACGACGAAAACGCCCTGGAGACTTACCGCCTGGTCATCAGCTCATTCCGGACCGACCGGGCTCTGGTCGAGAGGGCGAAGGAACGGGTTGCTGCATTGGAGGCCCGAAAGTAAATATCGCGAAGTAAATATCACGAAAGGAGACAAAATGACCACTTTAATTCACTCTCTACGTTCAAACGTTTTCCGTGCGTTTTGCTTGCTGGTCATCCTGACCATGCTCTTGCCAGGGCCGGCAGCCTTTGTCAGAGCCAGCGCGACAGATGCATCCGCCCACACTGAACAATCTGCAGCGGCGAGCAGTTCGCTCACAAAGCTCTTGGACGTTTATGCCGATGCGCAGTTCCAAATGGTGGACGACTTCGAGACGCATAACTGGCACGCGCCAAGCTGGGGCGACCCCCACACGCTGACCTACAGCAGCGAGTGGAAAACCCAGGGGAACACTTCCCTGAAACTCACGGTGACTTCCTATACCGGCAACGGTTGGGCGCTTTACTCCACAGGGTGTTTTGACCCCGAAGCGCCGGATGCGATCGTGCTGGATGTCAAGAACCCGGAGGACTTCTGGCAGGAGTTGAAACTGGAGTACCTCGAGCCGGGCTTGCCTGGCCAGGAGGCCCCCAAGGGCAGTTTGGGCGCACAGTGGATCGCTCCTAATACCACTGCCACACTGACCTACCTCAATCCCGATCATGTTTCCATTCGCATGCTGCGGCTCGTCCAGGGAGGATACTCCGGTGATCCGACGTTGTATGTAGACAACATTCGCTTCGTGAAAGGAGCGGTGACGACACTGTGGGATGGCGCAGAAAGTCATCTGTACTGGGACGGGACGGCGGACGCTGACAACAAAGACTACGAGGCGGCCCAGTCAGACGACATCACTCATGCTCTGCACTCGCCAAACTTCGGCAGCACAGCTTCACAAGTACTGGAATGGGACGCGGCGATCCACCCCACGGCGACCACAGCCGAGGTTCACATCCGAGACCTGACGCTGGACTACAGCGACTACTGGTACTTCCGCTTCGACGTGTACCGCCCCAGCAGCACGCCAAACGTGGAAATCTTCGTCTATCTGTACGATGGGAACAAGGGCAGTGGCTCATACCGGGTGAAGGTGGATACACCTGACCAATGGACGACGGTGACACTACCGATGTGGTCGGCGCTGAACCTGGGCCACATCACGGAGATACACCTGGTAGTACCGGACACCGATGTCTACACCAGCGGGCGGCTGTACTTCGACAACCTGCAGGTAGGGGGTTTCCTGCCGGAGGCGACGCCGGTAGACCTGAGCACGCTGGGGCATCCACACGTGGTGAAAGATTTCTCGGATGGGCTAGACGGCAACAATTTCTACGGGGAGGCAATGACGGGGACAGGGAACGGGGGTGTGATCACCCAGACCATCGAGACAACGACCTACTGGACGCAGCCGTCGCTGCGGGTCGAGTACGATGTGACGAACGAGATCCCAGAGGGAGAAGAGACGAACTATGCCTACGTTTACTACGTCAACACGCTCGACCTGAACTCGGACAAGAACATGCTGGCGTTGTACCTGAAGGGGGGCACCCACAACCCCGGCCGGGTGAAGCTGGAGTTCCACGACAAGAACTGGGCCAGCTCAGGGCAGACAACCGGCTCGGCGTTCGCGTATCTCAGCGGACTGAGCTCGACGACATGGAAGCAGTGGATCGTGCCGATTGATCCCGCCAAGCTGCAGGTCGTCGGTTCGTTCGACCCCACAAGCGTGCGGGAAGTGGTGCTCTCACTGGACAAGCCGACGGCAAACGACGATGCCAAGGTAGGCAGCTTCTATGTGGACGACATCACCTTCGTGGACTCCACAGACATACTGACGCCCTTCCCATGGGCGATCTTCCCCGAGACCACGCCAGTGGATGCGCGCCAGATCGGGGTGCCGTACCTGTTGGACGACTTCGACGGCCGCGTGCTGGACCAAACGGGGAAGGTGGTGAATCTGGGATACACGGAGATGTTCGGGTACACGGGGGTGGGCAGTGGCGTAGTGTCACAGCCGGACTATCCCCAGTTTGCCGGTGGCTACGTCGCTTCGACGGAGCGTGGGGACATCGCTCATTCTGCCCCGTTTGCGTGGGTGATCACGTACACTTTCCCAGCACTGACGGACGCGTACGTCTATTACTACAGCCTGATGTCGGTGCACGGAGGGTTGCAGGATTACAAGGACCTCTCGATGGCGGACAAGTTCTCGATCTGGGTGCGGGGTACGCCGGGAGGCAACCCGGGGAAAGTGCGGGTGGAATTCCATGACAATACGTGGGGCGAGGACACGGGCTGGAGCACCGGGAAGGCAACAGCCACCTTGTTGGACATCTCGGACAGCGTTTGGCAGCAGTACCTGATCTCGATGGACGTGGATGACCTGGATGTGCTGGGCAGCTTCGATCCCTCGAAGCTCAAGGAGGTGGTGTTGTCGTTTGACTACGCGATGGCCAAGGACAAGAGCGGAGCACTGTACGTGGACGATATGCAGTTCATAGATACCGACCAGGTGTTCACCACGACGGCGGACTTCCAGAGCGATGCATTCCTTGACTTGGTGGAGCGTCGGACGTTCCAGTACTTCCTGGAGGCCTACGACGCGGATACGGGCCTGGTGGCCGACCGGGTGCATTACCGCGACCTAGCGACGACGGCTGGGACGGGGTTCGGCCTGACGGCAATGGTCATCGGGGTCGAGCGAGGCTGGATCAGCCGGGCGGACGCCGAGGCATATACGCTGAAGGTGCTGAACACCCTGTGGAACACGCCGCAAGGGACGGCGATCACGGGGACGAGCGGGTACAAGGGGTTCTACTATCACTTCCTAGAGGCCAGCACTGGCCTGCGCAAGATCGCACCTGAAGGGCATGAACCGGTGGAGCTCTCCATCGTGGACACGGCGATTCTGATGGCAGGCGTGCTGACGGTGCGGGAGTACTTCTCCACGACGCCGGAGATCGTCACGCTGGCGGACAATCTCTACAACCGGGTGGAGTGGGACTGGTTCCTGGACACCAGCGGTACACCGGACACAAACCCCAACTACAACCAGTTCTACATGGGGTGGACGCCGGAGAATGGTTTCCTCCCCTACCACTGGGACTACGCCACAGACGAGAGCATCCTGATTGACCTGCTGGCGATCGGGTCACCGACACACCCCGTACCGCCGGACGTGTTCTATGCCTGGCAACGGCACCGGTGCACGTACAACGGGCACGACGTGATCGTGTCGTACAACGGGGCGATGTTCCAGTACTTCTTCGCCAACTGTTGGTTTGACCTGTACGGCAAGATAGATGCCCAGGGAGTGGACTGGTGGGCGAACTCGGTGGAGGCAGGTCTGGCGAACCGGGACTTCTGCATCGCCGGCGTGGACGGACAGGGCCATACGAACGTCTCAACCTACAGTGCCAATAGCTGGGGGCTGACATCGGCGGAGGGCATCCCGGCCGGGTTGGATCACATCTACCTGGGTGGCAACGGGGCGCGGCCGAACGGGAACGTGGACGTTGACGGCAACATCAACTGGCAGACGGAGGGGACAGTGCCCCCCTACGGCGGGATCAGCATGATCGGGTTCAGCGCGCACCCAGAGGGCATCCCGGTGAGTTACATCACGGACCTGATGCAGAACTATTACCAGAATACGCAGTTGTGGGGCGGGTGGTACGGATTCCGGGATGCCTACACGGACGCCGATCGGATCAAGGTGACGAAGATCTACTCGCCGACGATAGATGCGTGGGTGACAATCACGGCAACGTCGCTGTATCCCCAGTACAAGGCAGCATACTTCGCGATTGATCAGGGACCGATTGTGCTGATGCTGGAGAACTACCGTACGGGGCTGGTGTGGAACATCTTCATGCGGAACACAGCGGTACAGAATGCGATGAACGCTGTCTTCTCCCCCCGCCCCTGATATCCTGTGGGATAACGCAGCAATTTCCTTAAGGAGGCTCTCCACTAATGAAATTGTTCCAAACCAACTACGGCTATTTTGGCGATAATGGGAAGGAGTACGTGATAACCCGACCAGATACACCTAAACCCTGGGTGAACGTCATCTGTAACGGCGACTACGGCCTGATCATCTCCCAGACCGGTGGCGGCTACAGTTGGCGCACCCACGCCAAGTTCAACCGCCTCACCCGTTGGGAGCAGGACCTGGTCAAAGACGAATGGGGCAAATACCTCTACCTCCGGGACAACGACTCAGGGGATTACTGGTCTCTCACCTGGAAGCCAGTCTGTCGGCCACCAGAGCGCTACGAGTGCCGCCACGGCCTGGGGTATACCACCATCTCCTCCCTCAATGCGGGTATTGAGAGTACTGTGACTTTCTTCGTCCCGCTCGATGAGCCTCTGGAGGTCTGGTACGTCAGACTGCACAACCGGTCGGACTGTCCCCGGCACCTGAGCCTCTTTTCCTACTTTGAGTGGCTGCTGGGGGTAGCACCGGACTGGCATCGGGAGTTCCATCGTCTTTTCGTCGAGACGCGCTTCGATGCGGCGCTGGGGGCCATTCTGGCCAGCAAACGGCTTTGGGAACTGCCCGGTCGGGAATTGCCTAGCGCCAGAGGAGGGCGGTGGAACCGTTCCTGGGATTACCTCGCCTTCCACGCCGCCAGCCCCTCTCCGGCCGGCTTCGAGGGCGATAAAGAGGCTTTCCTGGGGATGTACGGCTCGGTGCAATGCCCCCAGGCTGTAGTTTGTGGTCAATCCCCTCAGAGGGAAGGCCGCTGGGGCGATCCTATCGGCAGCCTGCGGGTGGATGTCTCGCTGGCTCCCGGCGAGGAGAAGGCTATCATCTTCACCCTGGGCGCAGTCGAGGAACTGAGTGAGGCAGAGAGGCTGGTGGCCAAATACCGGGATGTGAAGGCTGCTCAGGAGGCCCTGGCCAAAGTCAAGGATTTCTGGCGCAAATTCCTTTCCCCCCTCTGGGTGGAGACCCCCGATAGAGCCTTTGACATCATGAACAACACCTGGCTGAAGTACCAGGCCATCTCCGGTCGGCTCTGGGGGCGCACGGGCTACTACCAGCCTGAGGGAGCCTACGGCTTCCGCGACCAGTTGCAGGACTGTCAGATTTTCCTGCTCATCGGCCGGCCGGACCTGACCCTGAAGCAGATC
>QMOC01000191.1 GCA_003648085.1 Chloroflexota bacterium | reverse complement strand
GGAAGTTCATCAAACCGGGTATTCTCTGTCGGGCCTTATCGCCTCATCCCCGCCTCGTGCATTTCGGCGGCAGCGTTCTTGGCCGCCTCCTCCGGTGACCACTCCTCAAAGACCCGCTCCTGCATGCGCTGTGCAATCTCCCAGATGGCGCTCCGCTCAGGATGGAGAGGCCCCGGGCTGGCGAGATTGGCCTGCTTGAAGAACATAAAGAGAGCCGCGTCGTCAATCCTCACCCCCATGTTGATCGGGATGGCGTTGCCTGTCTCGACCAACATAGCCTGGAAATCCTCGCCGGTCAGGAACAGCGCGAAGGCCACGGCAGCCTCACGGTCGGCATCGGAGACGGCAGCCGATATCAGGCAGGCGTCGGTGCTGAGCACAGGGGCAGAATAGCGGCCAGTCTCCGCTACCCGTGGCAGGAGCGCCACGCCCAGCGCCTCCCCCAGGCTCTCCCGGTAAGCGGGCAGCATCCATACGCCGTCAATGATCATTGCCGCTTCGTAGTCCTGAAACAGCGGCTGTACCTCACCGGCAGGGCCGTAGCGCACGTTCCTGCTCCAAACCAGATCGCGGATAAAATTGAGATAAGCGTAGGTACCCTCGCTCTCCACCACGACGTTGCCTCCCTCATCCACCAACTGCCCGCCGTACCCCTCCAAGAAGCCGTAGGTGTAGTAGATGTGGTTTGGCAGGGCGAGCGTCGCGTAGCCTTCCTGAACCATCGCCCGCAGTTCATCGGTGGTGGACGGTGGCTCCAGTCCCCATTCGTCAAACAGTTCGCGATTGTAGTACAGCGCGACGGTGCTGGCTCGGATGGGGATGCCCCACAGTCGTCCCTCGTAGCGGAGAGTGTCGAGCGCGGCGGGGTAAACATCGGCCAGGCGGCCCTCTTCCTCAACATCGTCCAGGGGTTGGATGAATCCCTGCGCGGCCCACTCGATAGCAGCGTCGCTCGAAGCCAGAACCAGATCGGGAGCCACACCCGCGGCCGCGCTGACGGCGTATTTCTCTCGCAGTGCGTCCCGCTCCATACCCTCCATCCTGATTTCGATCTGCGGGTACCGCTCGTGGAACTGCTCTACCGCAGCCCAAAGTATCTCCTCCTCCGGCTCTCCGGCCCACGAATGCCACATCTCCAACTCGGCCTCGGGCGCGGCAGGCTTGATGGTGCTGTGGGGATCAATAGGCTCGATCTCCCTCATCGGGGAAGGTTCGCCCCCTGCCGGCGTGGTCACCTCCTTCTCCTGCGGCACCTTGAAGGACGGCGTGACGCCATCGGGCTCGTAGACGATGATGGGCTCCGGGGCAGCATGGGCCTGGACGACGAACGTGCCGGTCGTGTCTACGGCGACGGTGAACTCCGTGCCGACGGCCGGGGCCGGCATCTGACGACCATCGGGCATCACGATGACGTAGGGCTCACTGCGGTGGGCGACGGAGCCATTCAGTTCGCCAACGATGAGGGTGATGACGTTCTCGCCCCACTCCGGGGGTTCCTTGCAACTGACGAGCCCCCCGCATACCGCGAGTGCCAGGCTGATGACAATCAGGACGCGCACGATCAGCAAGAAGGATCGGTTTCGCCGGTTCATCGCTCTATCCTCCTCCCAGTTCCGGGTCCTGCAGGTAACTGTCGCGGTCGAGGGGGATGACCGGCGCGGGGGTCGAGGGAGCCTTTCCGGGCCAGACCACCGTCTGCTCACCGGCCTCAAGCGTCTGCCAGGTGCCGGCGGCGTATACTTCGACGGTGCCGCTGTGAGCCTGCACAATAGTCACGTTATCGCTGCCCACGGCGACGGTGAACTCGGCATAGGGCGCAGGTGCGGGGATGACCGCGCCGGAGGGAGTGGTGATGAAGTAGGGCTCACTGGCGTGGTGGTTCTCGCCCTCAATCAGGCCGATGATGAGTTCGATGATGTTAGCATCACTTAGGTCGGGGGGCGGCTTCTCGCCGCCGCACGCCACCGCCAGTAAAGCAATGACCGCCACAAGGGCGATCCAGCAGAAGACGAGTTTGTGCATGATGCTCTCCTTTCACACCGGTGACAATCCAGCGCCGCCTGCTCACGGCGGCGTTGCCTGGACTAGTTCTCGGTGCAAAACGGGGTCGGAGGCTCGGCTTCAGCCGGGAAGACCCCGATAAATCGGGGCCTCCGTCGAGTCTCGCACCGGGAACTGGACTACGGCACCCCCCCCAACTGATGGAGGGTCGGCAACACAATCTCGACGAAGGTCTGCACGATGGAACTGAACTCCCCCGTGATCACCGACTGGACAATGCCCGCCAGGGCCGGCAGCAGGCCGGAGAGGTAACTGGTGAGGAAAGGCAGGCCGTAGACGCGCAGCAGGTCGGCCATGCTGCCTCCGGCCTCCTTGACCCGTGGAAGGTCGAAGGCCCAGATGCCAATGACGCTCAGATAAACGATCACCTGCCCGGCCTCGAAGAGTAGCCCCAGAACGTCGTTCACCGAATGGGCCTGCATCACGACATCCTGTGTCAGCGTACAGGCTGAGATCGTCAGGGCCAGGTAGAGCCCCTTCTGCCAGCCGTGACGCCCACGAATGTAGGGAAAGAAGTAGCCCAGGATGAAGGCGTAAAGCAGCCAGCGGGCAGCGAAGGGGATAAAGTAGACCGTCAGCGTCTCCAACAGGACGAAAGGAGTGGCCGCCCGTTCGAGCGCCTGCTTCAGGATGGCCGGCCCGTAGAGGATCAGCAAGATGGCGACGAGCACAGCCCCCCAGGTGCAAGCCGCCTTCGCGTTCTCCCACGGCTGGTCGGCACGTCCCCACCCGAACAGGACATCGCGCAGCGGCACCTCGCGCTCGGGATACTGCGGCAGTTTCAGGCTGGGCAGGGACTGCCCCTGGTCGGCTTCCTCCTTGTCTCTCTGATGCGAGCTCTTGCCCAGCACTTCACGCCCGATGCTTACGCGCAATCGCTTGGAAGCCAACACTACGCGCTCGGTGTAAGATAGACCCGTTTCCTCCGGCTGGCGCATCAGGCGGCGGAAGAGCAGCCAGCCCAGGACGGGCGCGATGGGGATCAGCGCGGTCAGATCGGAGGCCAAAGGTCGGCGGAGCACGCCCAGCGCGAAGTAGGCCAATAGAAGTTGGCCGATGGCCAAGAGGCTGCTATCGAGCGCCCACACGTCGCGCGTCTTCTCCGTCAGCGCCTCTCCCAGCCCCTCCTTGATCTCCTCTCTGGCAGCGGCCCACGCACCAGCCTGCTCCGCCCTCCTGACGTCCTCCTGCCCCACTCGTGCCCCCCCTTGTCGGCGCAGGAGGCCAAGCGCGGCCGGCAGCGCCGCCAGCGGCACCAGCACCAGAAGCGTCAGCAACGTCAGGCTCAGGCCGGTGGCAGGCCACCATCCACCCAGCGGGCTATAGAAATCGGGATCCTGAGCAACCGGAGAAGCCAGCACGACGAGCAGTAGCAAAAGGCCAAGCAGACGCGCCCGGCCCGACCAGGAACCCAGGTCGTCGTCCAGGAACGCGCCTGGGCGGGCCAACTCGCGGCCCAGCCAGTAGACGAAGAGAAGCAGAGGGACTCCCGCCAGCGCGATGGACAAGGTGAACCTCCACATCGAGCGGCCTGGGAGACCCAACGCGGCAGCGGCGAGCAGGGGGGAAAGGACCAGCCACAGCCAGCGCAAGCGCACCCTGGGGTAACGATGTAGAGCCAGCACCGCCACACAGCCAACGGCGGCGGCCCAGACGGCCCCAGAGACGCTGAGCCCGGTACTGCCGCCGGTCAACACCGCGACGACGGTCAGCAGCCCCACCCCGCCGACGAAAGCCACGAGCATGGCGATGATGAAGCCAATGCCGCTTTCCAGCGGTGGGAGGAGGCCGGCCTCGCTCTCCAGCACAGCACTACGTCGCAGCCAGACGAACGGGAAGAACAGCAGCGTCAACAGGAGCAGGAAGGTGATAGGCTGCCAGAGGCTACGCCACAGAGGATGCGACACACGCTGGAGTTCGCGCCGCACGCTGACTATGGGCTCACTGATGGGGTCAAGTTCACCGCCGGCGTCGTAATCCAGCGAAATTGGAACGTCGCTATTGACCCAACTGCACGCGCGGCCCTCGACGATGGTGGGGATAGGCGAATAACTGCGCACGGCAACGCCCTCACCGGCCGTGACGGTCACGGTTGTGGGCAATTGGGTCCACGATTCCTGTGGAGGAGAGACGTTGAGCAGGGCGGCGAGTTGCCTGGGCTTCAGTTGCGCGTCGCGGGCCTTCGCCCGTATCTCCACACGGGAGATGTTATTTTTGATGGTCACCTGCGGTGTGGAGACATCGGCGAAGAGTTTGCACGTGAAATCGCCGGCTGTGCTGTAGAAAACGCGCTTGATGAACAACACCGGCTCGATGTGACCCGCCAGGAGATCGCTCAGGTCGGCGTCGGTAGCCCCAGGTAAGAACGTGGCACGGTAGGTGACGAAGACTTGCTCCAGTGTGAGGGAGATCTCCAGCGTGCGGGTGATTCCGGCAAGGTCGTAGGGGTCGCTCCGGGGGAGGAACCAGGCGTAGTCACCGCTGTAATCGCCCCACCGGTCCCAGGCGGCGAGCAAGTTGATACCTCCGTGCAGTGGCCTGGCGGTGCCGGTGAAGGCCCCCTCTGCATCGAGGGTGACCGTGAGCGGCTGTGACCAGAGCGGGATTGCACGGTTATCCACCACCCGGTAGTTGCGCAAGGGGAGTGCCGCGCCGGGCGGACCGCGCAGGGTGAACGAAATGGCAGGCCGGTAGACCAGGACGAAAGTGCGCTGCTGCTCTAGCGAGTAGAACGAGTCCGCCCCCTGGAGTTCCAGACGCACGGGGTCTGCCCCAGGCGGACGGTGCAGGACAGAGAGACCGAAGTAGGCGGCCTGGGCCAAGAGGACGCTGACGACCAGCGCCAGCAACGCCGGTAATATACGGCGTCCGGTCGGCGGAGCCTTCGTCGCGGTCGGTCTGCTGGGCATGGGCGTGCCTCCCTCTGGCTAGTGGGCTGTAGTGCAAGTTCCGCACGAAATGGGATGCCTTGCCGCCCCGGCGGTGAATGAATCCACCGGCTAACGCAGGTGAAAGCACGGTGAACCGCGCTCCCGGCCGGGTTTCAGCCCGGTTTACCGGGCTTCGATGCTACTCAGCCGGGCGATTCATCGCCCGGCGTGGGCGGCCAATCTCTTGCAACATTTTGACCACACGCCACTAGCACTGGCAGTAGTATACGTTAGGTGCGGGAAAAGGGCAAAAGGGAAGATACGTTGGCGATTACCCGCATCTCACCGCAGGAGATACGGTCACCCCCCGCGCAGCGGGAACCTCGCCAGCGTAGTGTACTCCGCCCCCGTGGGCTTGAGCACGCTGCGGATGAGGGCGAAGTGGTCGGCGGGAACCTCACCCAGCAACCCCACCTCGGTCGCAGCCACGGCCTCGCCGACCTGCCGGACGGCTTCCTTGCCGACCTTGCGCCGCACCCGCCCCAGCGTCAGGTGGTGGGTTAAGCCCCGTCCCTCCGCCGGATAACCGAAGGGGGCCATCACCTCCTCGATGGCATCCTGCAAAGCCGCCAGCCGCCCCGTCGGCTCCTGCACTCCAACCCAGACGACGCGGGGGCGACGGGGATTGGGGAAACATCCCAGCCCTGCGACGGTGAAGGAGCAGGCAGGGGCGTGCCGTGCCACGGCTGCCAGTGCCTGTTTGATCTCAGGCAGTTTCTCCACCGGAGTGTCGCCCAGGAACTTGAGCGTCAGGTGGATGCCTTCTGCCCGCACCCAGCGCACGCTACGGGGCGGGATCTGCTTCTCCAGTTGACGCTGGAGGGCGGCCAATTCTTCCAACAGCGGATGGGGAAGAGGGATAGCAATGAATGCGCGGATAGTC
>QMOC01000190.1 GCA_003648085.1 Chloroflexota bacterium | reverse complement strand
CGCCATCAATTCCCCAATGTCCGCGCACACCAGGTCCGGCTTGACCGGCGAAGCGGTCAGGTCGGCCTCGGTGGCGATGCCCGAAAGGAGGAGCACGGTGGTCAGGCCGACCCGCACACCGCCAGCGATGTCGGTGTCCAGCCGGTCGCCGATGACGGCGGTCGTCTCAGGGCGGGCTCCCATCCGCCGCAGGGCCTCCTCGTACATCCACGGCTCCGGCTTGCCGACGACGACGGGTGCCACGCCAGTGGTGGTCTCCAGCGCCGCCAACTGGGCGCCGCTGCCCGGTACCGGACCCCGCTCGGTGGGGTAGTTGCCGTCTGGGTTGGTGCCGATGAAACCGGCCCCGGCGTGGATGAGGAGCGCAGCCGTCGCCAGTTTGTCCCACGTCAGGTGTCGGTCCCAGCCGACGAGGACATAAGCGGCATCTTCATCGGCCAGCACGAAGCCTCGTTGCTCTAGCGCCCGCCGTACCCCTTCCTCGCCGATAGCGTAGACGCGGGTGCCCGGCGGCGCCACGCCGGCCAGGTATGCGGCGGCGACCAGAGCGGAGGTCAGCACACGCCCGGTGGGAATCTTGACGCCGAAGCGGGCCAGTTTGGCCACGTATTGCTCCGGCGTCCGGCTGGAGTTGTTGGTGGCCAGGATGAAATCAATGTGGTGCTCGCGCAGAAAAGCGAAGAACTCCTGCAAGCCGGGTAGGGGCTCGTTGCCACGCCACAACACGCCGTCCATGTCCACGATTAGATGAGTGATGGCTTGGAGTTTGGACTTGGGGCTTCGGGATTTCGGCGCCAGCCGCTCATAGTCGGCGGGAGTGTCTATGTCGGCCAGCCTGTCCGGGTCGGCCACCTCGAGGGTGGTGACCTCATCGGCGTGGCGGGCGATGATGGCGCGCCCTCCCTCATCGCCGCTGACCGCAGCCAATTCTGGGAAGAGATGACGGGCGAAGAGGACTGGCGTGCTCCGCCGACCGGCGTATGTGGGGTGGACGATAGGAGCACCGCTCTCCTCGAAGCGGGCCACTATCTGCCGTAGCAGGTCAGGCGTGATCAGCGGCTGGTCGCATTGCAAGAAAATCGTTGCCTCGGTCTCAGGTGGAAGTACAGCGAGTCCCACCTGCACCGAGGTGCTCAGCCCCTCCTTCCAACGCCAGTTCATCACGGTCTGCACGGGCCGCGTGCCTAGTGCTGCACGGGCCGCCTCAGCCTGGCAGCCCAGGACGACGATCACCGGCGCAAATCCCGCTGCCAGCGCCACATCGGCAATGTGGGCCAGGAGCGGCACGCCGCCCCAATCGAGCAGTTGTTTGGGTTGACCGAAGCGGGTGGATGCACCCGCAGCGAGAATCACAGCGGCGATTTGCTTCACGATGGTATACCTCCACCAAATCCTACAACGTCCTCTCGACCGCTGCGGCGATGGGCCGCAGGCTCCGCATCAGCGCGGCGAAACGGGCCGGCTTGAGGGACTGCGCCCCGTCCGACAGAGCCTCTTCGGGATGTGGATGCACCTCAATGATCAGCCCATCGGCCCCCGCCGCCACCGCCGCCCGCGACACCGGTTCCACCAACTCCCACTTCCCCGTCCCGTGGCTGGGATCCACGATCACCGGCAAGTGGCTGAGTTGCTTGATCAGCGGCACGGCGCTGATGTCGAGCGTATTGCGGGTGTAGTGCTCAAAGGTGCGGATGCCCCGCTCGCACAGGATGACGCGGTCGTTGCCGTGGGACAGAATGTACTCGGCGGCCATCAGCAGTTCCTCCACAGTGGACATCATCCCCCGCTTGAGCAGCACCGGTCGCTGTGCCTCCCCGACGGCGTGGAGCAGGGCGTAGTTCTGCATATTCCGGGCGCCGACTTGCAGAATGTCGGCGTAGGTGGTGACCAGCGGCACCATCTGCGGCTCCATCACCTCGGTGACGACCGGCAGCCCGGTCTCCTCGCGGGCCTCGGCCAGGAGGCGCAGCCCTTTCTCGCCCAGGCCCTGGAAACTATAGGGAGAGGTGCGGGGTTTGAAGGCGCCGCCGCGCAGCACGTGGGCTCCGGCCTCCTTCACGGCGTGGGCGGTCTCGAGCAATTGTTCACGGCTCTCGACGGCGCAGGGGCCGGCCATCACGATCAGTTGCCTGCCGCCGATGGGGATTCCGTTGACTGTAACTGTAACTATGGTATCCTGCGGATGGAACTCGCGGCTTGCCAGTTTGAAGGGGCGCAGGATGGGCACCGTGCGCTCGACACCGGCCATGCGCTCGATCTGCTCGCGATCCAGTGGGCGCCCGTTGCCGATGACACCGATGATGGTGCGTTCTTCGCCTTCCGAGATGTGCACCCGGCAGCCTAATTGCTCGATGCGGGCGGCGACGTTGGCGATCTGTGCATTGGTCGCACCTTTCTTCATTACGACAATCATCTGACCATCTCCTATGCCTGGTAGGACGATTTGGCAAATCGTCCTACGGAAATGCTCTAACGCCACACTTCGTTCTCGGGAACAGGCGTCGTGGCGGCTGGGTAGGAGCCCAGCAGTTTGACGAAGGAGGAGCGTCGTAAAAGCCCCATTATTGCCGCTTCGCACTCCGGGTCCTGGCAGTGCCCCTCGAAGTCCAGGTAGAAGATGTACTGCCAGGGCCGATTGAGGCGTGGGCGTGATTCGATCTTGGTGAGATTGATACGCCGTCGGGCGAACTCCCCCAGGCATTCGTACAGTGCGCCCGGTCGGTGGGGGGAGGTGAAGACGAGAGAGGTCTTGTTTCGCTGTGCGCGAGGCGGATCATCCATCGAAAGGATGAAGAAGCGGGTGTAATTGAAGGGGAAATCCTCAATGTCCCGGTCGAGGATTTCCAGGCCGTACAGTTCGGCAGCCAGCGCGCTGGCGATCACGGCGACGCCCGGCTCAGGATTGGCCGCCAACTCGCGGGCGCTGCCGGCGGTGTCGAAGGCAGATTCAGGCTCTAACCCGTGGCGGCTCAGGTAACGCTGACACTGGGCCAGTGCCTGCGGATGCGACCGCACACGCCGCAAGTCCTCCAGTTTGGTATCGGGAGGGGCAAGTAGCGTGTGCCGCACGCGCAGGATCACCTCGGCGTAGATGCGCAGATCGTGCTCCATCAGCAGTTCGTAAGAGCGGGCCACGGAGCCAGCGACGGCGTTCTCTATGGGTAACATCCCGTAATCGGCATCGCCGCTTTCCACGGTAAAGAATATGTCGGCTAGCGTTCTGCAGGGGATGCTTTCTACCTCCGGGCCGAAGAACTGAAGGATGGCTTCCTCCGAATAGGCCCCGCTGATGCCCTGAAATGCTACCCTAGTCATGATTCCTATCCTCCACAAGATCAGGTCTCAACGCACGTGCCCTCCCCAGGTAAACGTGTCGAATCTGCGCGGGAGGCCGGTCAGTGTTCCAGAACACCAATACCCGGATGCAGCGTGGCAGGCTGTCGGCGACGGTCATCTCCTGTGTGCAGAGCAACGGCGTGTGCACCCAGCCCATCTCGCGGGCGGCGCGGGCCGGGTAGGCCACGTCTAAATCGGGCGTGGCGGTGAAGATCACGCCGGCCACATCCTCGACCGCTAACCCGTTGGCGGCAACGATGCGTTCCAGCAACTCCTGCGTCGCCGTGATGATTGACTCTGCGTCATTGGCGTCTACGCTGGTGGCACCGCGAATGCCACGGCAGGCCATTCTTCCCTACCTCCTCACGGTTAAATAAAAAGACGCGGAGCAGGTTGCTCCACGTCCTTGCGCCACTTTCGGGGCTTCGCCTATCTCTACACCGACCTCCCCCCGTCGTGAAGCAACCGTCCCGTAGGCGGGGTGAAATAAAAGTAAAGATAGGCGAAATCGGCTTTATGCTGGCGGTACATCCTTTGCATTGCAAATTAATAATACATCTTTCAGCCCGATCTGTCAAGTCAGGTATCACGCCAAACTTGCCCGTTAGTGCATCTGGGCGTATTATATACCCATCTCACCTCAAAAAGGAGGACGCTGTGGGCGACTATCGCATTCGGGAACATCCTATCCTCCCAGTCGAGGAACGACCGGAGTTCGAGTTCTACTGGCAGGGCCAGGCGATGCGCGCTCGCGAGGGAGAGACCATCGCTTCGGCCCTTTTCGCGGGCGGCGTGCGCATCTTCGGCCACCACCACAAGGACGGTGCGCCCCAGGGCATCTTCTGCGCCAACGGCCAGTGCGCCCAATGCCTGGTGATGGCCGACGGCCTGCCCGTCAAAGCCTGCATGACCCCCGTGCAGCCGGGGATGCGGGTCGAACCGATGGATGGTCTTCCTACACTGCCCGACGTCCACACCGTACCCGAGATGCGGGCCATCGAGACCGTCGAGGTGGAATGCCTCATCATCGGGGGCGGGCCGGCGGGCCTGTCGGCGGCCACCGAATTGGGCAAGGCCGGCGTGCGTACGCTCATCGTGGACGACAAGCACCGTCTGGGCGGCAAACTGGTCCTGCAGACGCACAAGTTCTTCGGCTCCATTGACGCCTGCTACGCCGGGACACGGGGCATTGACATCGCTACGAAACTGGAGCAGGAGGTGCGCCAGTTCGAGAACGTCCAAGTGTGGCTCAACACGACCGCTCTTGCCGTGTTCTCCGACCGGAAGGTGGGCGTGCTGCGGGAGGGACGCTACGTCGTCGTGCAGCCGCACGTCCTGCTGGTGGCTACCGGCGCACGGGAGAAGTCGCTGGCCTTCAAGGGAAACACGCTGCCGGGGGTCTACGGCGCAGGGGCCTTCCAGACGCTGGTCAACCGCGATTTGGTCAGGCCGACCGAGCGGCTGTTCATCGTCGGCGGGGGGAACGTGGGCCTCATCGCGGGTTACCACGCCCTCCAGGCCGGCATCCAGGTCGTGGGGCTGTGCGAGGCGCTGCCCGATTGCTCCGGCTACAAAGTGCACAAGGACAAACTGGCCCGCCTGGGCGTCCCCATCTACGTCTCCCACACCGTCCTCAGCGCCAATGGGGAGCAGGAGGTGGAGTCGGTCACCATCGCTCAGATTGACGAGAACTGGCGGCCCATCGTCGGCACGGAGAAGACTTTCGAGTGCGACACGATCCTGGTCGCCGTCGGGTTGGACCCGGTGGACGAGTTCATCCACAAGGCGCAGGAGTTCGGCCTGCCGGTCTTCGCGGCGGGGGACGCGGAGGAGATCGCCGAGGCGTCGGCGGCGATGTTCACCGGCCGCATCCGGGGACTGGAGATCGCCCGCAGCCTGGGACGTGACGTGGGCGAGATCCCGCAGGAGTGGTACACTACCGCCGAGGTGCTCAAGTCCCGCCCCGGCGCGGTCGTCACCGAGGACATCCCGGAGGTGGAGGAGGGGGTCTTCCCGGTGCTCCATTGCGCCCAGGAGATTCCCTGCAACCCCTGCACCTCGGTCTGTCCGCAGGGGTGCATCGTCATTGAGGAGAGTGACATCCGGGGGCTGCCGGAGTACGTGGGGGAAGGGTGCACCGGCTGCGCTCGTTGCGTCGCCATCTGCCCTGGGCTGGCGATCACGCTGGTGGACTACCGTAAGGACGTCGAGTATCCGACGGTTACCATCCCCTACGAATTCGCCGCCGACACCATCCACGAAGGGGACGTGGTGACGGTGCTGGACACGGAGGGGGCGGTGCTGGGCCAGGTGGAGGTGGTGCGGGTACGGGCCCCGAAGTTCACCGACCGGGCGCTGTTGGTGCAGGTGCGGGCTCCGAGGGAGTTCGCCAAGCGCATCGCCGGAATCCGCGTGCAGGAGCCAGCGGTGGCGGAGCCGCTGGCGCGCCCCGTGGAGCGAATGGCTGACGACGAGGTCATCTGCCGCTGCGAGCGGGTCACGGCGGGGGAGATCCGCGCGCTCATCCGGGCCGGGGTGCGGGAT
>QMOC01000189.1 GCA_003648085.1 Chloroflexota bacterium | reverse complement strand
TGGCCGTCTCGACCATCTCGACCATGAAGGTGGACTGACCGGAGGCCACCTCATCCTGCGCACCGATGCGGGTGAAGATACGGTCCACGATACCGATGCGCGCCCGGTCGGCAGGCACGAAACCGCCCATTTGCGCCATCAGCACAATGAGCGCGTTCTGCCGCAGGTAGACGCTCTTTCCGGCCATGTTCGGCCCGGTGATGACCAGGATGCGCTCGTCACTGTTGAGGCGCAGGTCGTTAGGCACGAAGGGTTCGTCCCGCAGCGTCTGCTCCACCACCGGATGCCGCCCGCCAACGATCTCCAGCACCTCCTCGTCGGTCAGTTCGGGACGCACGTAGCGGTTGCGCACAGCAACCTCGGCCAGCGCCGCCGCCACGTCCAGCCGCGCCAATGCCCGCGCCGTCTTGAGCAAGGATTCGGCTCGCGCCCCCACCTGCTGGCAGACGTCCTTGAACAGCCGCGCCTCCACCTCGGCCTGCCGCTCTTCGGCGTTCAGGATCAGCGCCTCGTACTCCTTCAACTCTGGTGTGATGAACCGCTCGGCGTTGACTAACGTCTGTTTGCGGATGTACTCGTCAGGCACGGCGCTCAGGTTGGCTTTGGTGACCTCGATGTAGTAGCCAAAGACTTTGTTGTAGCCCACCTTAAGGTTTTTGATTCCGGTGCGCTCACGCTCCCGCTTTTCCAGGCCGGCGACCCAGGCTTTGGCGTCCCGCGCCGCCGTGACGATGGAGTCCAGTTCGGCGGAGAAGCCAGGCCGGATAACCCCGCCGGCGGAGAGAGACGCGGGCGGGTCGTCCACGATGGCGGAGGCCACCAGTGCGGCAACATCCTCACAGGGATCGAGAGAAGATGCAAGACGCACGAGGCAGGAGGCACTCTCGTACTGCGTATTGCGTGTTGCATCTTGCATCCTGCTTCCTACTTCTTTCACCGCCTCCAGCGCCTTCCTGATCCCCACCAAGTCGCGAGGTGTCGCGACACCCGCCAGCACCCGATTGGTCAGCCGCTCCAGGTCAGGCACGCCCTTGAGCGCTTCACGCACCCGCCCGCGGAGGATGGTGTCTTCGTAGAACGCCTCCACTTGGTCCAGCCGCGCTTCCAGTTCCGCCCGATCGAGCAAGGGCTGGGCCAGCCGTGACCGCAGAAGCCGCCCGCCCATCGGCGTGAGCGTCAGGTCGAGGACGCCCAAAAGCGAGCCGCGCACCTTACGCTCGCGGATCGTCTCGGTCAATTCCAGATTGCGGCGCGTAGCCGCGTCGAGCATCATAAAGCGCGCGGTCGAGTAGGTGCTGAGACCCACGATCTGCGCCAGCGCCCCCTTCTGGGTCTCGCGCAGGTAGTGAATGATAGCGCCAGCGGCGCGGATAGCCAGGGATTTACCCGCGCAGCCGAAGCCGTCCAGCGTCGCCACGCCGAAGTGGTCGAGCAGCGCCTGGCGAGCCGCACCCAGTTCGAAGCGGTAGGAGGAGAGCGGGGTGAGGTGGGTGCCTGGCGGCAGAGTTTCAGGTTCCAGGTTCCGGGTATCGGGGTTCTGAACCTCGGACGTCGAACCTTGCACATCAAACGTTGGAACGAGGCACTCGCGGGGTTGCAAGCGTGCCAACTCCTGTTCCACCTCGCTCGTGTCCAACTGTGCCGTGGCGAACTCGCCGGTGGTGATGTCGGCATAGGCCAGCCCGGCCCGCTCGCCCTCGACCACGACAGCAGCCAGGTAGTTGGGCCGCTTCTCGTCCAACAGTGCCGGTTCGACTACGGTGCCGGGGGTCACGACGCGGGTCACCTCACGGTGGACCAGCCCCTTACCGGTGACCTCCCCCACCTGCTCAGCGATGGCGACGCGATACCCCTTCTCGATGAGGCGGGCGATGTACCCCTCGATGGCGTGGTGGGGGACGCCGGCCATCGGCACGCGCTGCCCCTTGGCCACCGGGCGCGAGGTCAGGACGAGGTCCAGTTCGCGGGCGGCGATCTCCGCGTCCTCGTCGAAGGTCTCGTAGAAATCGCCCAGCCGGAAGAAGACGATGGCGTCCGGGTGCTGGGCCTTGATCTGGAGATACTGCTTGCGGACAGGGGTTACTTTGGGCATGGTCTTAATCCTGGGCAACCGCGAGGGTTACCCTTACTCGCCCTATCTCGGGCTGCTCTCGGCCAACAGAATACCCAACGGCTCCCGCAGTTCCTTCGGTATTACGGCCACCCGATAACTGCGGCCCTTGAGACCTGCCTTGCCCACGAAGAGCAACCCGCGCACCCGCAACTGACCAAGCGGGGAAACGGGCGGCTCTTCCTCGTCCCAGAACCAGCCTACGTCGTCCATCTTGCCGAAGCGGCGGGTCAGTTGGCCTATCTTTACCCAGCCGCCATGTTCCAGCACGTAGTTCAGGGCCTGTAGGCTGGCAGCAGGCAGAGATTTCACTACCTGGCGCAATTTGGACACGTCGGTGAGGTGCGCCTGGATGGCGGCCACTTTCTTCCTCTTGGTCCGCAACGCCTTGGGGTTCAATCCCAGTTGTCGGCAAATGCCATTGATCCACGGAGAGGGGCATTTGTTGAGCGCCGCCGAGAGCCTGCTGTTCAAGGTGATGGGCTTATTCTCCTGCTCCTCACGCCAACCCCTGGTGATTCGATCCATCATCATATCGGGTGTGATGAACAGGAATGAGATTAAGTCATCTTGCCAATCGCCCATGTTCTCGTCCCCCTTCAGAAGAAACGACGCATCCTCTGCCATTGCCACCTCCAGCCAGTGCCTAGCGCACGTAGTCCTCAACTATCTCCGGCGGTTATTCCTCCGGCTCCAGGCACAGTCCCAAGATGAAGCTCGCCAGCACATCGCCGGTCAAGCCTTTATCCGACCCCGCCCAGGCGCTCCAATCGTTAGCCCTTCGCGCCGCATATGAGCGCAGGCGTTGGCGATGGCGTTGCGGAGTTCTTCTCAGATCACGGCGGCGAGGTTATCATCACGACTGTAATTCATTCGCTTCGAGGAACTCATCAGGCGTGTTAAAGGCATTGAAAAACAGAGGCGTGCCAGCGAAAGACAACGGCGAGACTGGCCCGATGGTCATGAAGGAATACTCCCGTGAGGCGATGTCAAAAGACGAGTGCGGGTCTCGAAACAGTTGATAGAGGTCAAGTGCCTTACCACGACCACCCACCAATTCGCTCAACGCCCGAAACTCGGTGCCCATGCCCAGGCCAAAGCCGAAGAAGAAGATGCGTAACTGCTCGACGATTTCCCGATGCAGGCTAGATAAGGTCTGGCTGATGAACATCCAGCCGACACCGTACTTGCGGGTAGTGCGGGCTGCGTCAATGAGGATGGCACGGATGGCTCTCTTCTCTTCTTTGCCAGGGTCCTCACGAGGAGCCAAGCGGTGCGCTTCATCCATGAGTACCAGCGTATTGAGGCCTCGATTCTCCTTGTAAGCTCCTTCAGCGGCTAACCGAACTCCCTCCAGAAGCCGCTTGATGACCAGTGCCTGAATGGTCTCGTTCCACAAAAGGGCAGGTTGCTCACCCGCACGATCCTCCTGCCCACCGAATAGAGGCAGCGAGGAAACGTCGCTGGTCTGAGCACGAAAAGCCTGCTCCGCCGACAGGTCAATCACCACCAGCGGCCGACGAGCGTCATCGGGATTGAATAGGCCGTAGAGGATGCTTTCCACCTTGCGCGCACCTGATCGATCTTCGCGGAAGAGTTGGGCCACAGGTTGCCAGTAGGCAGTGTAGAAATGGTCAGGATCAGCTTCGTTGTACATGGACTGGAAGCGGGCGCGGGAGCCTTCTGACCGATAAAAGACTTTCTGCACGTTTTCATCGCCCAGTAACGTCCAGGCCGTGTCAAACGACGAGCGTTCGTGCAGGCGCTTAAGGGTCACCCTACGTCGGCACAGTCGGTCAGCCAGGGTCTCAGTTGCCAGTTGACGGTTCTCACCTTTGGGCACGCTCAATTGCTCGAAGAAGGGTGATTCGTATAGGATATGGGCAAACAGGTCCCAGCGGTCTAGAATCAGATCACGCACGCTGTAGACCTGCACTGGCTTGTCCAGCCGCTGGAGCGTCTCGCGCACTGGAAGTCGAAACTCGCCGGAGTATTGACCTCGCACGTCCTTGGCGAATTCGCCCTGGGGGTCAATGACTAGCAAAGCCATCTTCGGATATCGGGCATAGGCCAGCAAGATCATCTTGGCCAGCACCGATTTGCCGGAGCCAGTCTTGCCAAAGATGCCCAGATGATAGGCCTCGCCAGCACCATCGGGCCCAGGATCGAAGTGCTTGAACCATAGCGGTAGCTTGGGCCGGGAGCCGTAGACGTGGCCCAGGTAGAAAAGTTGGTCGCGGTAGGGGGAGAGCAGTTCGTTGAGAACCGCATCATCGGCCAAGAGGATAGGCGTGCCAGTCGCAGGCACGGTGCCCAGAATGCTCGGGCGGTAGCCGTTGGGACCGGCAGCGAAGACCGCGCTGACGATCATCCCGCCCTGATGGGTGTCCTGCCGCTCGCTGACCGCATCCACCCGGCCCCGTTGCCGGATCAGGCTGCGCATGGTAGGGTCTTCGTGCCAGACGTTGCGCAGGGTGACCTCGGTGATCTGGCCCAGGGCGTAGTGAGCCTGGCCGTCTTGGAGATAGCGAAATAAGGCCAGCTCGCCCACCAGCTTCTTATTGACGGCTCCGGCCAGGATGTCCAGGCCCAGTTCCCCGGTGGATGAAGGGGAACCGATGACGCCGATGCGCTCGGCAGCGTCAACCAATCGGTCCAATTTCGGGGTATCATTTTCGTTCATTTCCTCACCGCCCTGATTCTGTACGATAACCATGCAAGCCCAGAAACACGTCGCCGATGTCACCGTCGTAGGTCTCGGCCAGGCGTTGGCTGGTAACCTGGCGGAAAGTAGGAATCGCCCGTGCCAAATGTTTGACCATACGGTCAGCCATGTAGAGGGGATAGGGCTCAAGAATGGCCGCTGAGCCGCACTGGTGGCGCACACCGTGAATCACCGCAGCCAAGCGGGCAGGGGTCTCAGCCACGGCGCGGCTCATCTCCAGCCGTAGGGCTGGCAGCCATGAATACGGGCGATAGTAGAGCACGCGGATCTCGGCTAAGAGGCCTATGATCTCCTCACTCAGCTTGGCGACAGCAGAGTAGTCTTCAGGGCGTACCGGGCCGATGTTCAGGTGCCACGGCTGCCCTGGCTGTTGCAACCGAAGGGCGCTAGTGAACTCACCCGGTTCAAGGACACTGCTGAGCAATCCTCGGTCGTCGTGGGCTTCCGGCCAGCCGAGTTTGTGCCCGATCTCTCGACGGGTGGTGTACTTGGGGACGCCCACCCAGCAACGGTCGGAACGCCGGGAAGCCAGAATGGCATGGTAGGCATCCAGGTACTCCCGGATATGCCGCAGGAACTCGTCAGCCACATGCAGATTGGGCGTCTCAGCGATCTTGTTCAGTGCCTGGTTGAAGTAGATGAGCGGCGTTGTCAGAGAGCCGTCCACAAAGACGACCTCGTGGGGAGCCTGGGACGCCAGTTGCAGTTCCATGCCCATCATTAACGCCCGGGCGACGGTGCCTGTGTCCGCATCGTGGCCCTCAGTGCCGACGTAGACCAGGTGGCGGGGCTCCGGCCAGTGGCGGGTCTCAGACGGCGGCGTTAGGCCTTCTACGGCCAGGGCAGCCGCCGCGACGAGGTCCGTGGTCAGCAGACGCTCGATGGCGTAGGAGCCGTCCACGCCGCAGGTGGTGGGGATGGGCACGTAGGGCAAGTCGGCTTCGCGGCGGAGCAGGCCAGCGTTGGCCAACTGCGTTCGCCGGGCCTGGCGCTGAGCGCGCATTGCCTCAAAGGACTGAAGTAATTCTTGGCCCAGACCATCGGTACGGGCAAGCACCT
>QMOC01000188.1 GCA_003648085.1 Chloroflexota bacterium | reverse complement strand
TGCGACCCTGCGCCCCTGCGCCTTTGCGACTCTGCGACCTTCCAACCCTGCGACTTCGTACCTTTGCCAGGAGGATAAGTTATGCGGATTATTGTGATTCTCGGGCGCGTTCTCGACCCGCGCGGCATCGTCGTCAACCGACGGCGGGGCCGTATCTTCATCAACCGGGAGGAGTACATCATTAACCCGGCTGATAGGTGCGCGTTGGAGGCGGCCCTGCGCATCAAAGATGCGGCGGGTGCTGAAGTGGTGGCTCTCCCACGGGGCCCGCTGCCCGACGACGACGTGCTCCGCCAGGCGCTGGCCACCGGCGCCGACCGCGCCGTTTATTTTGTAGGGCAAGTTGCCAACTTGCCCTACGCTGACGACGCGGTTATGACCCGCGTGCTGGCAGCGGCGGTGGAGCGGTTGGGCGGAGCAGACTTGGTTCTGACCGGCTCGACTACCCTGGATACTGGCCAGGGCCAACTGGGCCCCCGGTTGGCCGAGGCCCTGGGTTGGCCCCAGATCGTCGGCGCTTGGGACGTTGAGGCTGTGGACGGAAAGGCACGGGCGATCCTCCTCCGGGATGACGACTACTTGGCCGTCGAGGCCGACCTGCCGGCGGTCGTCACGGTGTTGCCTGGGGCGCTCAAGCCGCGCTATCCCGATGGCGTGCGGCTGATCAACGTCTACAAAGGTGTGGGGGAAGTCGCGGCGGCTCTGGAGGAGTGGGACGTGAGCGACCTGGTGGACGAAGCGGCACTCCAACCGCTGCTGGAGAAGCGAGGACAAGACTTCCCGCCGGAACGGGAGCGGGGCGTGCGGCTGGAGGGCCTGCCTGCGGAGATGGCCCAGGCGCTGGCAGATGCACTCCGGCAGCGGGTGTGCAGGTAAGGAGGGGCTCCGATGGACGTTTCGTATCTCGACTTGCTGATGGCACAACAGGAGGAGGTCACCGAGGCGGAGGGCGGCGGCGGCATCTGGGTCGTGGCCGACGTCGTGGATGGCGCGGTGGCACCGGTGACGCTGGAGGCGCTGGGTGCGGCCCGCACTCTGGCCGACGCGCTGGGGGCCTACGTCTACGGCGTTCTGCTGGGCCAGGGCGTGGCTGGCCTGGCGCAGACCCTCTACCAGGCCGGGGCCGATGGGGTGCGCGTGGCCGACCATCCTGCGCTGGCCCGCTTCGCCCTAGAACCTTACCTGAAGGTGCTGGCTGACCTCCTCGAGGCAGAGCAGCCGGAGGTGGTGATGTTCGGAGCCACCGCGCAGGGGCAGGAACTGGCCCCCCGGCTGGCGCAGCGTATGGGCGGCGGGCTGGTCGAGCATGCCACGGCAGTCAGCCTAGACGAGACCACCCGCACGGTGCAGGCCACCTTCCCCATCTACGGTGGGGAGTACTTCGAGATCGCTGCCTGTCCCGAGGCCCGCCCGCAGTTCCTCACCATCGAGCCAGGGGCCTTTCCTGTGCCCTTTATGGACACCTACCGCAAGGGAGAGCCGACGATGCTGGAGGTCGAGCCGGTGGAGCCGGCCGTGCGGGTGGTGGGAGCGGCGGAGGGCTTCGAGCCGCCCGTAGTGCCGCTGGCTCAAGCCGCAGTGATCGTGGCCGCCGGCCGGCAGGCGGGCGACTTCGAATTGGTGAAGCGGCTGGCGACGGCCCTGGGCGGGCGGGTGGCCGGCGATCGCGGGGCGCGGGACGCGGGCTGGATCGGCCCCGAGCAGGTGGTGGACGTGCGCGGCGTGACGGTTGCCCCCCAGGTCTACGTGGCGGTAGGCATCCGTGGCGATACGTTCCACAACGCTGCCATCGAAGGTGCGAAGTTCATCGTTGCCATCCACCCCGATCCCACAGCCCCCATCTTCGAAGTCGCCGACCTGTGCCTGGAGGCGGACCCGCAGGAGGTCCTCCCAGCGCTGCTAGAGACGCTGAAGAGATAGACCCCTCAATCTATCGGCTCAGGCCCTGGTGAACAGCCAGGGCCTGAGTGCATAGGAGGAGGGCGTGCGGAGAGTTGCCTCGCAGCGTTAATGTGCTACGGTTCATTTCCTAATACGTCTTTGTTGGCCACTTTCAGGGCGAAAAAAGGGGCTGGATCTTCTGTCAATTGGCTTTCCGGGATGCCGAACGCACGGTAGGCAGACGGGTCCCTGGGTCTGGTAGAGCCAATTGTTGCCAGATCAACCTCTGTCTCTCCGTCGGGGTGTCGAGCCAGAAGACCTCGTACCCCGAGGGCGTGAGGCAGACGCTCAGGCAGAAACCGTGCAAGATGGTTAACACCCGCTGAACCAGTGCGGCTGCTTGACAACTTCCCCCAATGGGGGTATAAATACGCCCTACCCAGTGCAACCTGGTAGGCTGGAAGAGCACTCTGCGAGGCGAGACCCTGACGTCGGGTGCTTTTTGTTTTGCCCGGCCGGGAAACCCTTGCCGCAGGCGAGGGAGCAGTCATAGCCTTTCCCACTCCAGGAGGTGAAGCAGCATGATCGAGGCGGAGAACCTGACCCGCTACTACGGCCCCACCCGGGCCGTGCACAATCTCAACTTCCACGTGGACAAGGGAGAGATCGTCGGTTTCCTGGGCCCCAACGGGGCGGGGAAGACGACGACGATGCGCATGCTCACCGCTTTCCTTCCCCCCAGCGATGGCACGGCCCGCGTGGCCGGCTTCGACGTCTTCTACGACTCGCTGGAGGTGCGTCGTCGCGTCGGCTATATGCCGGAGACGGTGCCCCTCTACCCCGAGATGACCGTGTGGGCCTACCTGGACTACATGGCCGCGCTGCGCCGGTTGCCGGATCGCCGGCAGGCGGTGGACCGGGCACTGGAGGCGTGCGGCATCGGCGACCGCGCGGATACACCCATCGGCAAACTCTCCAAAGGGTACCGCCAGCGCGTCGGGCTGGCCCAAGCCATCCTGCACGAGCCGGAGGTGCTCATCCTCGACGAGCCCACCATCGGCCTCGACCCCCGGCAGGTGACCGAGGTGCGGGCGCTCATCCGCGAGATTGGCCGCGAACACACCGTCATCCTCAGTTCCCACATCCTCCCCGAGGTGAGCCAGACCTGCGGCCGCGTGCTCATCATCAATAAAGGGGAGATCGTGGCCGAGGGAACGCCGGAGGAACTGACCACCCAACTGCAGGGGGCGGAGCGGGTGCTGGTGCGCATCGCCGACGCCGGCCCACCGGAGGCCATCGAGGTATTGAAGCGGGTGGACGGAGTGATCGGCGTGGAGCCCGTTGACGGTGGGGCCTACCAGGTCTCCTGCACCCAGGGGTACGACCGCCGCGCCGAACTGGCCCGCGCTGTCGTCGAGCGAGGGTGGGGGCTCCTGGAACTCCGCACTGTTGGGATGAGCCTGGAGGACATTTTCCTCCAGTTGACCACTGAGGAAGCGGTTGGCGAGCCTCCGGTGGAGGAAAGTCAACTGCAACACGAAAGGGGGGAAAATGCGTAACGTATGGACCATCGCGCGTCGAGAATTGTACGCCTACTTCAGTTCCCCCATCGCCTACGTGACGATGGCCGCCTTCCTGGCGGTGATGGGGCTTCTCTTCTGGCTCATCATCATATACTCCCGGCAGGCGGTGATGGGCTACACCCTGGGCAGCCCGTGGCTCTTCTTCGTCCTCATCCTCTACGCCGCCGTGGTGACGATGCGGCTGCTGGCCGAGGAGCAGCGCTCAGGCACCATCGAACTGGTGCTCACCGCACCCGTGCGCGACTGGGAGATGATCGTGGGCAAGTACCTGTCCAGCCTGATCCTCTTCCTGACGATGCTCATCATCAGCCTCTACCAGCCCTTCATCCTGGCCCGCTTGGGCAATCCCGACCTGGGCGCAGCGGCCAGCGGCTACCTGGGCCTCTTCCTCGCCGGGGCGGCGCTTTTGGCCATCGGCACCCTGACCTCGACTCTGACCCGCAACCAGGTCGTCGCTGCCATCCTGGGCATCGCCATTGGCGTGGCGTTGTGGCTGGTGGAGTTCGTGGGCTCGCGCTCGCCCGGCACCTTCGTGGGCGACTTCCTGACCCAACTGGCGCTCTTCACCCACTACCCCGACTTTATGGACGGGATCATTGACACCCAACACGTCGTATACTATCTCAGCCTGGTGGCCGTCAGCCTCTTCCTGGCCACGCGGGTGCTGGAAACAAGGAGGTGGCGGTGATGCGTCGCTTCGCCGAACGGTATGGGTTCATCCTGGGCTACCTCGCCCTGGCCGCACTGGTGGCCGGCGCGGCGCGCTATCTGATCTGGCGTGAGATGGACGCCTGGGCCAGGGGGCTGCTGGCCGGTGGGGTGGTGCTGGGGGCGTTGTTCGTCCTGGCCCGCCCGGCTCAGGTACGGGCCGCGCTCACCCGGCGTGCCACCCGCTACGGCTCCAACGCCGTCGTGATGAGCATCGCCTTCATCGGTATCCTCGTCATGGTCAACTACCTGGCCGGGCGGTACCACTACCGCTACGACGCCACGGAGTTGAAGGAACACACCCTCTCGCCCCAATCCGTCCAGGTGCTGGCCGAGGTGGACAAGCCGGTCACCATCATCGGCTTCTTCGCCGCTGACGATTACCGGCGGGAGGCGTTTGAGAAGTTGCTGGACCAGTACCTCTACCGCAGCGACTACCTTTCGTACTCGGTGATTGACCCCGACCGCGAGCCGCTCAAGGCACGCCAGTACGAGCCTATCCCCTACGGCGGCCTGCTCCTCCAGTCTGGAGAGCGCACCGAAACGGTCTACACGCCCGACGAGCAGGACATCACCAGCGCGCTCCTCAAGGTCACCAGCGAGGAGCAGAAAGTGATCTACTTCCTCACCGGGCATCAGGAACACGACCTGAAGGGGTACGGTGATGATGGCTATTCCCAGGTAGCCGACGCGCTGCGGGATCAGAACTACGCGGTGCGCACGCTCAACCTGGCGGTCACCACGACCGTTCCGAGCGACGCGGCGGTCGTCGTCATCGCCGGCCCTCAGACCGCTTTCATGAACGAGGAAATATCACGCCTGCGGTCATACCTGATCCGGGGTGGCAAGGCGCTCATTATGCAGGACCCGCTCTACGACGCCGGTTTGAACGACATCCTGTCCATCTGGCAGGTGCGCTTTGGAGATGGCGTGGTCATAGACCCGGCCAGTTCGCTCCTCGGCGGCGTGGCTGCCCCGGTCGTCAGCGGCTACCGTTTCAGCCAGATCACCAAGGACCTGCCGATGACCTTCTTCCCGCTGGCCCGTCCGGTGGAGCAGACAGGGGAAGATACTAGCGGGGCCATCACGTTCAGCCCCCTGGCGGAGACCACGCCCCAGAGTTGGGCCGAGCAGAACACGGAATCCGAACAGGTGCGGCTCGACGAAGGGGTGGACACGCCGGGGCCGCTCACGCTGGTCGCGACCATCGAGGCCATGCCCGCGCTCGGCTCCGAGGAGATGAAGGCCCACCCCGATTTGAAGACGCGCCTGGTGCTGATCGGCGATTCGGATTTCGCCTCCAACAAGTACGTGCGAAGCCTGGGGAACGGCCTCCTGTTCCTCAACACGGTCAATTGGCTGGCGGAGGAGGAGAGGCTGATCGCCATCGGCCCAAAGAGCACGCAGCCGCGCCAGGTGTTCCTCTCCCAGGTGCAGGCGAACGCCATCTTCTTCACCGGCGTCGTCCTCATCCCGCTGGCACTCCTGGCCACAGGCGTCGTCGTGTGGTGGCGAAGGAGGTAGGTGCACAATGGACAACGGAGTGATGAACGATGAGCGAATGGAGGTGGTGAGGCGGTGAAAGAGGGCAAACGGTGGGTTCCGACGTTGGTGCTGGTCGGGCTGTGTGCCGCGTTGGCGGCTTACATCTTCCTGGTGGAGGCCAAGCGGGAGCCGCCGCCGGAACCAGGGGCTCCTCCCACGCCGGGCTCCATGCTGGGGGTG
>QMOC01000187.1 GCA_003648085.1 Chloroflexota bacterium | reverse complement strand
GTGGAGTACGCGGCCGGTCTGCCTGGGGTGGTGTACGCGGAGGATAATCTGTACACCTGTTCACAGGACACGCAGGAGCGGATTCGGGAGCGGATTGAGGAGTACGGGCTGAACCGGGTGGTGGTGGCATCGTGCACGCCGCGCACGCACGAGCCGTTGTTTCAGGAGACGATTCGTGGGGCGGGGCTGAACCCGCACTTGTTTGAGATGGCGAACATTCGGGAGCAGGACAGTTGGGTGCATCGGGATGATCCTGATAGGGCGACGGAGAAGGCGAAGGAGTTGGTGGGGATGGCGGTGGCGAAGGCGCGGCGGTTGCGGCCCATCGAGCACACGAGGTTTGGGGTGGATCATCGTGCGCTGGTGATAGGTGGTGGGTTGGCGGGGATGACGGCGGCGCTTTCGATAGCGGAGCAGGGTTTTGGGGTGACGCTGGTGGAGCGGGAGGAGGAGTTGGGTGGGAATCTGCGGCACATCTACACGGCGTTGCCCGGTGGGGGTGATCCGCAAGCATTGCTGAGGCGGACGGTGGAGGCGGTGTTGGGGCATCGGCGCATCAGGGTGCTGACGGGGGCGGAGGTGGAGGTAGTTGGGGGGTACGTGGGGCAGTATCGGAGTGTGGTGAGGTTGAGGGATGGGCGGCGGGAGGAGATAGAGCACGGTGTGGTGGTAGTGGCGACGGGGGCGCAGGAGATCGAGCCGCGGGAGTATCTGTACGGGCAGGACGAGCGGGTGATCACGCAGCGGGAGTTGGAGGAGCGGATTGCGGGTTCGGGGTTGGGGTCTGCGGTCTGCGGTCTGCGGTCGGTGGTGATGATACAGTGTGTGGGTTCGCGTGATGAGGAGCATCCCTATTGTTCGCGGGTGTGCTGCACGGAGGCGATCAAGAATGCGCTGGCGATCAAGGAGAGCAGTCCGGGGACGGAGGTATACATACTTTATCGTGACATTCGCACTTTTGGATTTCGGGAGCGGTATTATCGGGAGGCGCGGCGGGAGGGTGTAGTTTTTCTTGAGTACGATGTGGAGCGGAAGCCGGAGGTGTGGGTGGATGGTGATGTGCTGAGGGTGGAGGTGGAGGTACAGCCGGAGGGGGAGGTTGTGAGGTTGGAGGCGGACTTAGTGGTGTTGAGTGCCGGGATAGAGCCGAGGGAGGGGAATGGGGTGCTGGCGCAGTTGCTGAAGGTGCCGTTGGACGGGGATGGTTTCTTTCTGGAGGCGCATGTGAAGTTGCGGCCGTTGGAGTTTGCGGCGGAGGGGGTGTACTTGTGTGGGATGGCGCACAGTCCGCGTTTTTTGGAGGAGACGATAGCGCAGGCGCGGGGCGCGGCGGTGCGTGCGGTGACGCTGTTGGCGAAGGAGGAGTTGGAGGCCACACCCATCGTCGCCAGCGTCAATCCATTGCTGTGCTCAAACTGTGGTCAGTGTATCGAAGTCTGCCCTTACGATGCGCGCGTGCCGGAGCCGGAGAAGTTCTATGTGCAGGTCATAGATGTGTTGTGTCAGGGGTGCGGGGCGTGCGTGGCGGTCTGCCCGAACAAAGCCAGCCAGCAGAAGGGGTTTGAGGTGTCCCAGGTGTACGGTATGCTGGATGCGGTGGTAGAGGGGTGATTGACATCTCTCGTCCAGAAAACCCCCGCTGAAGCGGGGCGTCCGCTCCTATTTGGGGTTGCGGCGGGAGGCCGCGTTGTGAGTGAGGTCAGCGGAGAATAGTGAGGAAGAAAACGATGGTGCGTGAGCCTGCTGCTCTCGTCATTGGTGGCGGCATTGCCGGTATTCAGGCCGCGCTTGACATTGCCGACGCAGGGTACCAGGTCTACCTGGTCGAGCGGGAGCCCTCCGTCGGCGGGCGTATGGCCCAACTGGATAAGACTTTCCCGACCTTGGATTGCTCGTCGTGCATCCTCACGCCCAAGATGGTGGATGTAGGCAACCATCCTAATATCGAGTTGATGACCTACTCCGAAGTCGTTGCCGTCGAGGGAGGGGTGGGGGCGTTTCATGCGACGGTGAAGAAAAAGCCGCGTTACGTGGACGTGGATAAATGCACCGGCTGTGGCTTGTGCGCGGCGGCGTGTCGGATGAAGGGGCGGGTGGTCAGTCGCTTCGACGAGGGAATTGTCAAGCGGTCGGCCATATACGTGCCTTTCCCCCAGGCGGTGCCGCTCAAGTACACCGTTGACCCCACCGCCTGCCTGTACCTGACGCGGGGGGTGTGTGGCAAGACCTTCAAGTGCAAAGACGCCTGCCCGGCCGACGCGATTGATTTTGAGCAGCGAGAGGAGTTGGTGGATCTGGAGGTGGGCGCGATCATCGTCGCTACCGGCTTCGACCTGATTGACCCGCGCACCAAGCCAGAGTTTGGCTACGGCGTCTACCCGGAGGTGATGACCGGCATCGAGTTTGAGCGGCTCTCGTCCGCCTCTGGCCCCACGATGGGCAAGATCATTGTCAATGGCAAGGAGCCGAAGGACGTCGTGTTTATCAAGTGCGTGGGCTCCCGTGACCCGCACACGGGCGTGCCCTACTGCTCTCGTATCTGCTGTATGTACACAGCCAAGCACGCTCACCTGGTGCGAGATAAGATTCCCGACGCCCGCATCACCGTGTTTTATATGGACGTGCGGGCCTTCGGCAAGGGGTACGAGGAGTTCTACGATAGGGTGAAACACGAGCGGGTGATCTACCGGCGTGGGGAGCCGGCAGAGGTGTACCGGCGAGGTGATAAGTTGGTCGTGCTGGCCGAGGATACGCTGTTGGGGAAACCCATCGAGGTCGAGGCCGACCTGGTGGTGTTGGCGACGGCAGTCGTCCCACGGACCGACGCATCGGAGGTGGCGGCGCTGCTGGGGCTGGAGTGCTCCCCGGACGGCTTCTTCCAGGAGGCGCATCCCAAATTGCGCCCGGTGAGCACGTCGGTAGACGGCGTTTTCCTGGCGGGCTGCTGCCAAGGGCCCAAGGACATCCCAGACACGGTTGCGCAGGCGAAGGCGGCTGCCTCCTCGGCGCTGGTGGTGCTTGCGCAGTGTGAGGAGACGAGCCCCGCATAGCAATGGGTGGAGGAAAGCGAGGATGGCATTGAAGACGGAGCCGATGGCCGAGCAGTTGGAACTCTTTGGCTGCATTCAGTGTGGCAAATGCACTGGTGGCTGTCCGGTGGCACGCAAGACGGTGCTCAACATGCGCAGCCTGATCTACCACATGTTGGTGGAGCCCGAACTTGACGTGTACGCGCACCCTGAGTTGTGGGATTGCACCTGCTGTTTTACCTGTGTCGAACGATGTCCTAAAGACGTGCGGCCCGCCGAGTTGATCATCAGTCTGCGAGGCCAACTGGTGGAGAGCGGGCGTATCCCGGAGACTGTCGGAGCGGCGCTGATGGGCATTTTCCGCCAGGGGAATCCCACCGGCATCGCGCGGGAGGATCGGACGGCCTGGGTTAACGGCACTCCGGTCAAGGCCGCGCAGGAGGGGTGCGAGATGCTCTACTTTGTGGGCTGCATCCCTTCCTATGACCCGCGAGTGCAGGTCGTCCCCCGCGCACTGGTGAGGGCTTTCACGGCTGCCGGGCTGGACTTCGGCATCTTGGGCACCGAGGAGAGTTGCTGCGGCAATGAAGTGCGCCGTATGGGCGAGGTGGGCCTATTTGAGATGCTCGTCGAGGAGAACGGCGAGTTGATCCGCAGCGTGGGCGCAAGCCGGCTGGTGACTACCTCTCCTCATTGTTTCAACACCTTCAGGAACGAATACGGCCTGGACGGGATAGAAGTGCTGCACTATACGCAACTCATCGCTGAACTAATCGAGCAGGGCCGGTTGGGGTTTTCCAACGAGGTGAAGAAGAGGGTCACCTATCACGATCCTTGCTTCCTGGGCAAGCAGAATCACATCTTCGATGAGCCGCGTGCTATTCTGAAGGCCATCCCCGGCGTCAAGTTGGTGGAAATGGACCGCAACCGGGAGCGCAGTCTATGCTGCGAGGGAGGCGGCGGACGGATGTGGGTCGAGGGGACCAACCTGGAGGAGCGGCTGGCCTTCCAGCGGGTGCAGGAAGCGGCCGAGACAGGGGCCGAGATCCTGGCCGTGGCCTGTCCTTTCTGCCTGCTGACGCTGGAGGACGCGGTTAAGGTGCAGGGGCTGGACGAGCGGTTGCAGGTGATGGATATTATGGAGTTAGTGGATTTGGCCTTGTGAGGAGCATTTATGGAGCCTCAACCCCGTATCGGCGTATATATCTGCCACTGCGGCGTGAACATCTCCGCGATGGTGGACGTGGAGCAGGTAGCGGAGTTCGCGGCGACCCTGCCCAGCGTTGCCGTAGCCCGTGATTACCTGTATATGTGCTCCGATCCCGGTCAGGCGCTGATCCGGCAGGACATCGAGGAGCACAGGTTGAACAGGGTGGTGGTGGCCTCCTGCTCGCCCCGGATGCATGAGCCCACGTTTCGGGGGGCGGCCCAGCAGGCGGGCCTGAACCCGTATCTGGTGGAGATGGCCAACATTCGGGAGCAGTGCTCGTGGGTGCATAGCGACCGGGAGAAGGCGACGGAGAAGGCGAAGTTACTGGTCGCCTCGGCGGTGGCGAAAGCGGCGCTGCTGGAGCCATTGGAGGAGCGGGAGGTCGAGGTCACGCCAGGTGTGGTCGTCATCGGTGGTGGCATCGCCGGGATGGTTGCCGCCCTCGATGTGGCCGACGCAGGCTTTCCGGTCTACCTGGTGGAGAAGAGCGACCACCTGGGCGGGCGCGTGGCGGATCTCAACCGCGTCTTCCCCACGCTGGAGCCGGTGACCGACTTGCTGGAACCACTGATCGAGCGTGTCCGCTCTCATCCCAACGTCACCGTGTTCCTCAATGCTCAGGTTGCCGGGGTAGAGGGGTACGTTGGCAATTTCGAAGTGGCGGTTTCGGGTTTCAGAGTTTCAGGTTCCAGGTTGAATGAACTTGAAACTTCTAACCTGAAACCTGAAACACACCGGTTGAACATAGGTTCGATCATTGTTGCCACAGGCTATGACGTGTTCGACCCACACCGCAAGCCGGAATACGGCTACGGCCAGTACCCCAACGTCATCACATCGCTGGAGATGGAGCGGCGATTGGCTGAGGGGAATCTGGCCGTGGACGGGCGCACACCGCAGAGTGTGGCCTTTATCCAGTGCGTGGGTTCGCGGGATGCGCAGGTGGGCAATCTGTACTGCTCGCGGGTGTGCTGTATGTATACCGCCAAGCAGGCTCAATTGGTGCAAGAACTCCTGCCCGAGGCTCGGGTGACGGTTTTCTTTATTGACGTGCGCACCTTTGGGAAGGGGGGGGAGGAATTCTACGACGAAGCGCGAGCGAAGGGGGTGCGCTATCGGCGGGGCAACATTTCCGAAATCATCAGGCGCGGCGACCGGGTCGTGCTGCTGGCCGAGGATACCCTGCTGCGCCAGCCTATTGAGTTCGAGGCTGACCTGGTGGTGCTGGCGGTGGGGATGGAGCCCCGCTCTGACACTGCCGCGCTCTCCAGCCTGCTCAAACTACCGCGCTCATCCGACGGTTTCTTCCTGGAGGCGCACCCCAAGTTGCGGCCCGTGGATACGGCGGTGGACGGCGTTTTCCTGGCGGGCTGTTGCCAAGGGCCCAAGGACATCCCCGACACTATTGCGCAGGCGAAGGCGGCTGCCTCCTCGGCTCTTATCTCCCTCATCCGGGGCACGGTGCAGGTTGAAGCAGCGACGGCGGTGGTGGATGTGGAGGAGTGTGCCGGATGTGGCACCTGCGTCGAGGTCTGTCCCTATGGCGCGCCAGCCCTCGATCCGTACCTGAACGTATCGGTTGTGAACGCGGTGCTGTGCAAGGGGTGTGGGGCGTGTGCGTCGGCCTGTCCCTCCAAGGCCATTCACCTGCAACGCTTCACCCCTGGGCAGATTCTGGCGCAGGT
>QMOC01000186.1 GCA_003648085.1 Chloroflexota bacterium | reverse complement strand
CTCATTCTGAACCATCCCCTTAGTTTTGCATACCCCATCGTGCGCGACGACCAGCACCTCCTCCGAGGGACTGGTCGTTTGCTGTTGTCCAACCTACCAATCTTGCACTCCGGCCCGTATGATGTTATACTCTTCTCCGTGAGGAGGGATAAATGCTGTACCAACGGCGATGGGTCTTTGTCGCTTTCGCCGCAGCGCTCCTGCTGTTTGCTGCCTGCGCTCCCCAAATCATAACCGTCACCGTGACGGCGCCACCGGAGACAGTCGTCGTCACGGCTACACCTTCACCTACACCTCTACCCACCCCCTTGCCCCCGCCGGGGCCTAAGGTGCTCACCGTCTGCTTGGTTGGCGAGCCCGATACACTGTACCTCTACGGTGGCTCTCGTATGGCGGCTACGCGGCACGTGATGGAGGCGCTCTACGATGGCCCCATTGACCACCTCAACTATGCTTACCGGCCGGTGATCCTGCAGAAAGTGCCCAGCATCGCCGATGGTGATGCGGTCACGCGCACCGTGCGTGTGCGGGAGGGCGACCGCGTGGTTGACGCCGAGGGTGCAGTCGTGGAACTGACAGAGGGGGTGCGTATCCGTCCGCCCGGCTGCCACGCCGATGAGTGCACGGTCGAGTTCGAGGGCGAACCGCTGTGGATGGAGAGAATTGAGGTCACGTTTGCCCTGCGGGAGGATGTCACCTGGGCCGATGGCGAGCCGCTCACGGCGGCCGATTCGGTCTTCGCTTTCCAGGTGGCCTCCGATCCCGCCACGCCCGGCAGCCGCTACCTGGTGGAACGCACGGCCCGGTATCGTTCCCTGGGCAAGTGGCGCGTAAAGTGGGTCGGGCTGCCTGGATTCATTCCCTCCACCTACTTTTTGAACTTCTTCACCCCCCTGCCGCGCCATCAATTAGAGGGCCGTTCTCCCGCCGAGTTGTTGCAGGCCGATGAGACCCGGCGCTATCCCCTAGGTTGGGGACCGTTCGTCGTCGAGGAGTGGATACGGGGAGATCACATCACGCTCTCCCGCAATCCCCATTATTTCCGCGCCGCCGAGGGGCTGCCCTATCTGGACCAGGTGGTGTTCAAGTTCACCTCCGGCGCGCCGGAGATGATCGCCCGTCTCCTCTCAGGCGAGTGCGACATCGGCGCTCAGGATGCCGACTTCGAGCCGTTCATGCCGCTGCTGGTGCAGGCTGAGCAGCAGGGCCTGCTGAAGATGATTTCCGCGACCGGCAACGGGTGGGAGCACATTGACTTTGGCATTGACCCCGTTCCTGACTACCGGCGGGCGGATTTCTTCGGGGACGTGCGGGTGCGACAGGCTATCGTCCAATGCATTGACCGCCAGGCTATCGTGGACGAGGTCGCTTATGGCCGCAGCGTCGTGCCAGATAGTTACCTGCCGCCGGAGCATCCCCTCTACGCGGGCAACGATCTGGTGCATTGGGACTACGATCCGATGGCCGGACGGGCACTGCTGGAGGAGGTGGGGTGGCTGGATGAGGACGAGGATGGCGTGCGCGAGGCGCACCGCGTTCAAGGGATCCGTATCGGCACACCGTTCGAGATCACGCTCTTAACGTCTTCGGAGAGTACGGTCTCGCAACAGGTGGCGCGCATTGTCAAAGCCAACCTAGCAGATTGCGGCATCCGCGTCAATTTGGAGGCCCGGCCTTCGTGGGAATTCTTCGCCGACGGGCCGGAAGGGCCTCTCTTTGGTCGCCGATTTGATCTGGCCGAGATGGCGTGGCGGTTTGAGGACATCCCTCCATGTGAGCACTACATGTCTTCTGAGATACCGGACAAGGGGCACTGGCACGGGAGCAATCCCACCGGCTACAGTAATCCCGACTATGATGCAGTGTGCCGGGCAGCACTCCAGGCACTGCCTGGCACCCGGGAGTACGAGAAATATCATAAGCAAGCACAGGTCATTCTCTCGGAAGAACTTCCCACCATCCCGCTCTTCATATGGCCGCGGATCGCTCTAGCCCGACCGGGGGTGCTTAACTTCGCGCTGGATCCCACCGCACAGAGCGAGTTGTGGAACATCGAGGTGCTGGACTTGCAAGACGTGCCACCGGCTAACCGCTGACTGCTAACTGCTAATCGTGAGATGAGCGAGGTACAACAATCATCTCCTCCCCGCATCCTGATCGTCGAAGACGATGTCGAGATGTTGGAATTGCTGCAAAACATACTGGCGCTGGTGCGTTGCCAGGTGCACATTGCGCGTTCTGGCGAAGAGGCGCTCACCTTTTTGCAGCGGGAAGCGGCGGCGGGACGCGAGGTTGATCTGATCCTGCTGGATATTATGATGCCGGAAATGGACGGCTACGAGATGATTGCCAGAGTCAAGGCCGACCCTGCGCTCCGCAACACCTCGATCATTATGACCACGGCCCTTAATTCGGTCAGCGATAAAACGCTGGGCCTGGGGTTAGGGGCCGACGATTATATCACGAAACCTTTCGACCCCAGGGAATTGCTGGCGCGGATTGACGCCGTGATGCGCATTCGTCGCAGCGAGCAGGCGCTGCGCCGGCGCAATCGAGAACTGGCGGCTCTCATCGAGATTAACCGTATGGTCACCTCCAGCCTGGATCTCGATGAGGTCCTGGAAGCGACGATGCGTGGTATCCGTGAAATCTTGCAGGTCGAGGCCGGCTCATTGGTACTGTTGGATGAGGAAACAGGCAGGTTGGTCTTCCGTAAAACGTTGAGCCCTGAGCAGGGTTGGGTTACTGGACGGACTATTCGACCGGGAGAGGGCATCGTGGGCTACGTGGTGCAATCTGGCGAGCCCAAACTCGTCAACAACGTCGAGCGTGACCCCCATTTCCTAGCCGAGGTTGACGAGGAGACAGGCTTTACTTCCCGTGCTATCCTCTGTGTGCCGTTGACGATCCGCAATCGGGTGATCGGGGCCATCGAGGTAATCAACAAACTGGATGGAGCGTTCACCGAGCAGGACCTGGAGTTGCTGCAGGCGATGGCAGCCTCGGTCGCGGTGGCAGTGGACAACGCCAACCTGTACAGTGAGTTGGCCGACTTCGCGAAGGAATTGGAGCGTTCCCAGGCGCAACTTGTGCAGGCGGAGAAGATGGCTGCCATCGGTCGGCTGGCCGCTTCCATTGCCCACGAGATCAATAACCCCCTTCAAGCGATCCATAATAGTCTGCATTTGAGCCTGCGTGAGGGTCTCGAAGACGATAAACGCTTGCAGTATCTGAGTATGGCCCAGGCCGAGGTGCAACGGTTAATCGAAATCGTGCAGCGTATGCTGGATTTCTATCGGCCCTCGCGCGGCGGTGCGGTGCCCACCGACGTCAACAGTATCGTAGAAAACGTGCTGACCCTGGCCCACAAGCGGCTGCAATATGGCGGTGTACGTGTGCTTACTCATTTGGCCCCTGACTTGCCCCCTGTCCCTGTAGTCCCCGACCAGATCACCCAGGTGTTCTTGAACATCGTCATCAACGCCATTGAGGCCATGCCCTCGGGGGGTGACCTGCGGTTGGAGACGCTGCTTTCTGGGGATGGAGAGTGGGTGTTGACAAGTTTCCAGGACACCGGGCAAGGCATGTCGCCGGAACAAATCACTAATCTGTTTGAGCCTTTCTATACAACCAAGCCTACCGGCACCGGACTGGGATTGGCCATCAGTTACGGGATTATCGAACGTCATGGCGGTGCGATAGAAGTATCGAGCCGACCAGGTCAAGGTGCTACCTTTGTCGTGAAGTTGCCTGTGCGCCCGGCGCTGACGTGAGGAGCAAGGTATGGTGGAGCGGAATCAAGTAGCGCGCATTATGGTGGTGGATGATGAGCCCGTGGCACGCATCTCTCTGGCGGAAGTATTGAGGTTGGAGGGTTACCAGGTCGCCACAGCCGCCAGCGGCGAGGAGGCGTTGAGCCTGTTAAACAAAAGCGGTCCCTTTGATCTGATGGTGCTTGATCTGAAGATGCCGGGGATGGACGGGCTTGAAGTGACCGAGGTGGTACGGAAGCAATCTCCTGGCACAGTGATCATCCTGCTGACCGCTTTTGGGACGCTGGAGACGGCGATTCAGGCCATCAGGCATGGTGCGCACGACTACTTGCTGAAACCCTGTCCTATCCCTGACATTCTAGAGAGTGTGCGCAAAGGTTTGGCGAAGCGGCAGCAAGAGCAGCAGCGTCAGCATTTGGTCAGCCAGTTGAGACGGACGCTCTCCGAGTTGGTCGCAGTGGAAGGTGCGGAGATGGTTGAAAAAGCGGTATCTCCTCAGCCTGGCCGCTTCCTCCAGGTTCGCGATGTCGTGGTGGACCGTCAAAAACACGTTGTCATGCTGCGGGGACAACCGTTGGATCTGACCCCAACCGAGTTCAAAATACTGGTTTGCCTGATGGAGACACCGGATCAGGTTTGGAGCCCGCAGGAATTGATACGGCGCGCCCAGGGATACGAAACCGACGCTTGGGGTGCGCGTGCAATCATCAGGGTTCACATTCGCCGCTTGCGCAAGAAAATGGAGACAGACCCCTCTAACCCCGAGTATATCCTCAATGTGCGTGGCGTGGGTTATATGTTTGCCAGCAGTGGCCCTAGCCAGGACTGATATTTTCCTCTTGTAACCAAATCGTAACCCCTTCGCAACCCCCAGGCGCGGCCTTCTGTGGTATGCTAGGTCAACCTTACGATGATGAGTGGAGGTGGGTCCCGTGGTGATGGCCTGGTTCGACAAGATTAAGATGAGTGTCGGGTGGGATAGGACCGATCAAGCAAGGCTTGCCGAACTGCGTCGCTGGCTGGACTCTGACATCACCGAGGTGATCGAGACTCTCGGCAGGCAGTTGGCACAATTCAAAGGTACGCAGCCACTGATGGCCAATGCGCGCTTCGTCCAGCGTTTGCACGGTGTGCTCTGTGAGTGGCTAGAGGGCTTGCTCGATGGAACATTCGATGGGGAATATGTCAAGGAACGTTGGGCATTTGGACAGAAATTGATGGAGATTGATCTGACGTTTGAGGACGTTATCCTGTTGGAGGAATTGGCACGAGGGCAGTTGTTTGAATTGGCCCAGACGCGGCTGAGTGAACGACCTCAGGCACTCTCAGCCACGATGCGTACACTGGATAAGGCATTGAATCTTGACTTGACGTTGATCTACAATGGCTATCTCCAGGTTCGTGACGCCGAAATGGAGCGCATGCTGCTGGACAGATTCCTTGCGATTACTGGATTCAGCCGTACACTGTATGAAAACTTGGCGGAGGCATGGGAGTGGAGTGAAGGCGGGCCGGTAAGTGCTTGACGCGAGGGGGCTTTGTGGTAAAATGAGTGCGTCAGCCCCCATCGTCTAGTCTGGTCTAGGACACGGGCCTTTCAAGCCCGCGACAGGGGTTCGAATCCCCTTGGGGGCACAGAGCAATGGTCAAACCCTGGCGATGAGCCGGGGTCTGTTGTTATATCGGGGGGCAAATGGGACCACCAGACGAGAACGCCCTTGAGGTGATCGTCGGCCTATTGCTCAAGCAGCGCGGGTTGACGTTGGCAGTGGCCGAATCGTGCACCGGCGGATTGATTGGCCATCGCATCACCAATGTCCCCGGCAGTTCAGCCTACTACCAGGGTTCTATCACGGCTTATTCCTACGATGTCAAAGAATTGCTCCTTCACGTGCGGCATGATACGTTGTATCACTATGGCGCGGTGAGCGAGCAGACGGCGCGGGAGATGGCACGAGGTGTGGGGCGAGCCTTTCGCGCCGACATAGGGCTGGCCGTGACCGGCATCGCTGGGCCAGGAGGTGGCATGCCGGAGAAGCCTGTGGGGCTGGTCTACATCGCGCTGGCTGCACCGGACGGCGAGTGGGTAGAACGGCACGTGTGGAGTGGCAACCGCTGGGAGAATAAAGCGCGCTCGGCCGAGGCAGCACTCGACCTGTTACGGCGCTATCTGGAGGGGCAGTTGTG
>QMOC01000185.1 GCA_003648085.1 Chloroflexota bacterium | reverse complement strand
GTGCGGCGATTTTGCCGCCGGACACTTTTCGAACAGGGAGTATCACCGTGGGATATGCTTCGCTCCCCGGCACGGGCCGCTACTCCCCCGGCGTTCACTCTCTCACCATCTGGATACGCCCTCGGCAAAAGTGCCGCCGGAGAATGCGGTGCTTCCGGAGGTTGCAGTGCCGGAAGGCTATCCGCTTATCCGCTTCTCATCCGCTGCCCCGGTAAACAGGTACCTTTGGACTTTTGGGATTTCCCGTGGCCAGGATTCGGATGCCTCAACTTGTTGGGGTTGCCCGCCGGCAAATCCGAACAAGTTCGGGCCTCCGGTGCGCCCACCACGGCAATTCCTGGAGAGCCGATTCTTTTAAGGGAAGCGTGCCCTTCTCACTCCTGGAGAGCCGCGAACGGGAGTTCGTCCAGTGGTGGTTCACACCATCAGAGAGGGAGGAGAAAGCATGAGAATCGTTCTTGACGCGATGGGTTCGGACAACTACCCCGTCCCTGACGTCGCGGGGGCGGTGCTGGCGGCGCGGGAATGGGGTGACGAGATCATCCTCGTCGGACGCGAGGAGATAATCCGGCAGGAATTGGCCCGCCACGACGTTGCAGGACTCAAACTAGAGGTCGTCCATGCCCCGGAGGTCATCGAGATGGACGATGAACCGGCCTGGGCTGCGCGGGCGAAGAAAAACTCCTCGATGCACGTAGGGTTGGGCCTGGTGCGCGACGGCCAGGCCGATGGTTACGTGACCGCTGGCAACACGGGTGGTGTGCTGGCGGTGGCTACACTGCACACCCTACGACGCATTCGGGGTGTGAAGCGCCCGGCACTGGCTGCGATTATGCCCCTGCCCGCAGGCCACGTCATCGCGCTCGACATTGGCGCCAACGCCGACTGCCGGCCTGAATACTTGCTCCAGTTCGCGCTGATGGGCGACGTCTATGCGCGGGCTGTGCTGGGCTGCACCAGGCCCCGCGTGGCGCTCCTCTCCAACGGCGAGGAGCCGGGCAAGGGAAACACACTGGTTAAAGAAACCTATAAGTTGCTGACCAACTCCGGCCTGAATTTCATCGGCAATGTCGAACCTAAAGAGTTGGTAACCTGCCACGCCGACGTCGTCGTCAGCGACGGTTTCACCGGCAATATTTTCATCAAAACAACCGAGGCCACGGCCAGGATGCTGACCGACCTCATCCGGGATGCGATCAAGGCCAGTCCACTGACAGCGGTGGGGGGACTCTTGGCCAAGCCTGCCTTTCGTCGCGTGGCACGGCGAGTGGATCCGTTCGAAGTTGGCGGTGGGCCGCTACTGGGCGTCAATGGGGTGGTCATCGTGGCCCACGGACGCTCCAACGAACGCGCAATCAAGAACGCCATCGGGCAGGCGCGTAAAGCGGTACAGGGCAAAATAGTGGAAGCGATTCGCGACGGACTGGCAAAGGGGCAGAGATGAATGAGCGCAGGCGCGTCGTCGTTACAGGAATGGGGGCGATGACCTCCCTGGGTCTGACGCTGGAGGAGACCTGGGAAGGACTGCTGGCCGGGCGCTCCGGCATCGGCCCCATCACCCAGTTTGACGCCTCCGGATTACCCGTGCGCATCGCCGGCGAACTGAAGGGCTTCGACCCCGCGCAGTACATCAACTTCAAAGCGGCGCGGCGCATGGCACGTTGCTCGCAAGTGACCGTCGCGACGGCCCAGGCCGCGCTGGCGGACGCGGGGCTAAGCCTGCCCCTGCCCGACGAGGAGCGTGTAGGTGTACTGATCGGATGCGGTGCAGGAGGTCTCGACCGTGCTATCGAGGGGGTGGACACCTTCCGCGCCAAGGGGCTGGCACGTGTCAACCCGTTCGTCATTACCTCGTCACTGATAAACATGCCCTCCCACCACGTGAGCCACTGGGCCGGAGCCAAAGGGCCGATTAGCACGGTGGTCGCCTCCTGTGCGACGGGCACACAGGCCGTGGGGGAGGCGACCGAGTTCATCCGCCGGGGTGCAGCCGACGTGATGATCTGCGGAGGGGTGGAGGCGCTGATTCACTTTGCTCCCATCGCCGGCTTCTGCGCTATGCGGGTGCTCTCCACCCGCAACGACGAGCCGGAGCGGGCCAGCCGCCCCTTTGACGCCGACCGCGACGGCTTCGTCTACAGCGAAGGGTGCGCCATCTTCGTCTTAGAGGCACTGGATCACGCCCAGATGCGGGGCGCGCGCATCCGCGCCGAGGTGCTGGGCCATGCCTCATCATCCGATGCCTTCCACGTGGCACAGCCAGACCCCGAGGGGGGAGGAGCCATCCGTGCCATGCGTTGGGCGCTGGAGGATGCTGGTTTGACGCCGGCCGACGTGGACTACATCAACGCCCACGGCAGCAGCACGCCGATCAGCGATCCTATTGAGACCCTGGCGATCAAACGGGTGTTTGGCGAGCGTGCTTACAGAATTCCCATCAATTCGACCAAATCTATGATTGGCCACGCGATGGGGGGAGCCGGAGCCATCGAGACCGCCGTGTGTGTACTGACGATCGAACAGGGGATGATCCACCCAACGATCAACCTGGAAACGCCCGACCCGGAGTGCGACTTGGACTACGTACCGGAAGGGGCGCGCAAGGCCGACGTGCGTGTCGCCCTGAATAACTCATTCGGCCTAGGCGGGCAGAATGCCTGCCTGGTGTTAGGAAGATTCGAGGAGTGAAATGCGCATTATACGCAACGAACGCCGCATTCGTGTGCTGGGCTCCATCGGCAAGTACGCGACACTGGCCGGATTGCTGGCACTGCTGGCCAGCCTGATTATCTCCTTCGCAAGACCAGAGTGGCTCGTGCCGATGCTGGTGAGCATGACATTGGGCCTCATCCTCTCGATAGTGGGGGGTTTCTTCGCCGACCGTTATGCCAGTCCCCTGGCCCACCACGACGCGCTGACCAAGGCGCTCAAGGGCCTGGACGACCAGTACATGCTCTTGCAATACGTCCTCCCTGCCCCTCACGTCCTGCTGGAGCCCGGTGGCTGCACCGTCTTCGTGGTCAAGGCACAGGGAGGACAGGTGACCTATGAGGATGGCAAGTGGAAACACCGTCAGCGAGGGAAATTCTTCCGCCAGTTCGCGGGCCAGGAGGCACTGGGGGTTCCCCACATTGAGGCCGAGCACCAGTTGCGCAAACTGGAGCGCTATCTGGCCCGCCATCTGCCCGACGTCGAGATACCTATGCGGGCGGCTATCGTCTTCGTCAATCCCGACGTCACACTGAATGCCACTGACTCGCCTGTGCCGGCCTTCTTCGGCAAGAAGGTGAAAGCCTGGCTGCGGGGACCGGGGAAACTCAAGCCGTTGCCGGCTGCCCTCCACCGCCGAGTGACCGAGGCCCTGGGCGTCACGCCGCGAGAGGGGAAAGATTAGAGTCTGGCTAAAATTCGTGGGGAGAAAAGGCCGGAGGCCCCGCTTCAGCGGGGATTTTCCGGCTGAAGCCGGACGTCCCACTGATTTTAGCCACACCCGAAAGATCAGAACGTCCGACGCTTTCAGCGGAAGACGGCCTCGCAGGGCATACCAAGAGCACCACGGTTTGGGGCACAGGTAGAGAGCCCCGACACTGCGCCGGGGCTCTACCGCGCTATCCGCCCAACTCCTTCAGTCGAGCCTCCCACTTGGCGTACAGTTTGTTGTAGGTCTCCTCACTGATCTCACCTGCGGCCAGCCGCATGTCCAGGTTGTCCAGCGTGGCCTGGATCTCCTCGGCCGTCCTGGGGACGGCAGGGGCTGCCGGGGCTTCCGGTGCCGGTCGCTGGGCTGGCTGCTGCATACTCTGGGTCAGCATCTGCGCCATAGCCGCGCCCATACCGACGCCTGCGCCCAGGCCCACGCCCACGCCGGCAGTGCCGGCGGGTTGCTGAGCCGCATCACGCATCGCCCGCGCGGCCTGGAACTGCATGTAGGCGCTCATGTCGCCCAGTGCGCCCATCGCCGCCGCCTCGTCAATTGCCTTGGCCGTGTCCTCGGTCGGCCCGATGTACTCTACGTAGACCGAGGTCAAGTTAACACCACGGGCGGCGAACTCCTCGGCCGCCTTGGCCCGCACCCCCATTGTCAGTTCCTCCGCCATCCCGGACAACTCGATGACCGACTTGCCCATCTCACCTATCAAGTCGGTCAGTTTGGTCAGGATCATGGAGCGGAAGAAACCCTGGATGTCGGACGTGCGGTAAATGCCCTGCGTGCCGACGATCTTGTTGACGAAGAGTTGCGGTTCCACAATCTGCACGGCGTACGAGCCGCGCGCCTGCACGCGGGCCATGCGCAGGACCGGATCTCGGATCGTGATTGGCGTTGGGGTACCCCACTTCAAGTCCGTGAATTCGCGCAGGCTGACGAAGTAGACCTCGGCCTTAAAGGGGGTCTCGCCCGAGAACGCCTTGCCGATCAGATCCACCAATAGCGGAATGTTGGCGGTGGTGATCGTGTGGGGACCTGGACCGAAAACATCCAATGCTCGACCGTCGCGGAAGAAGACCGCAGCCTGGCTATCGCGGACAATCACCTGTGAGCCGATGCGAAAGTCGCCGGACCCCCGTTCGGGGATACGGTGCACCATTTCCGTACCGGACTCATCCACAAACTGCACAATATCGAAGATTCGTGCCATCTTACCTTACCTCCTTAACTGATGGGGCTTCCGTGCCGCCCCTATTGGCTCCCTAGAATTAGATGCTCACGCTGGTCGAAAGTGCTGTTGGCCTCACGGCAGATGTCTTGAATGATGCGGATGGTCTCGACCAGCCCCTGGCCGCTGGGAATGGCTTCCCGCAGTCGGTCGTTTGCCGCGTCCAGCCGCTCCACGTACTCGACCAGCGCCGCGTCGAAGTTGTACATCCGCTCCAGTTCGGCCTGGTTGACCTTCGCGGCGTCGAACAGCCCGGAATAGCCGTAACTGGCGAAGCGGATGCGGTCAATGAAGGTCTGAAGTTGTGTCACGGCGCTGCCGACATCATCCACCAAATCCATCCGACCGTGGTTGATCAACTCTTTCTGCGCCACATCGAGCCGCCGGCGCTGGTCGGCCAACTTCTCGGCCAGCGTCTGGCGCAGGAGTTGGTCGGCTTTGCGCCGCGTCTGGCGCTCCTGGTATCCGCTCCAACCGGGGATGAAGTCGAGCAACTTCTCCAACGCTGTGCGGCTCTCCTTTACCTTTTCGTAGATGTCTCCCATTTGCATTCCTCCTTACCCTAGTTGCGGTGCAAAACTCAATGAAGCCTCGACCCATCGAGGTCTCCCCGGCTGAAGCCGGGCCTCCGACCCCGCCTCGCACCGAGAACTATCCTATGCTGAATTTTGTGGGGAATGACAATACGCGACCCCCCGCTTTCCGTTATACGCAATTGTCTTGTGCCTGGTTTCACCTCCTCAGTCCGTCAGGAAGATCTCCGCCCCGCAGTAGGGGCACCGGACCACGCCCTTGCCGGCCAGTTCCAGTTCGCCGCCGCAACTGGGGCATTTATCACCGCGCAGTTGGGCTGCGTCGCGGGAATAGAGCGTACCTTCGTCCCAATTGATGTAGCCGGCGAAGAGCCCCTTGTGCACCAGGTCATAGACCCACTCTTTGACCTGATCCCGGCTGGCGTCCAGTTCCAGCGCCACATCGGAGATCTTGACTTGCCCTTGGGCCTGCACCATTCCCAGCAGTTTGCGCTCCTTCTCGACCTCGGCGAACTCGGCGGCCTCCCGCCGGCCCTTGATGAACATAAAGATGCCCACGCCGATGATGGGCACGGCCAGCACAATGGCACAAGTGATTCCCAGTGCCACCCCGCCCAGCGTCTGTGTCTGCCCACTCAAGTGAGTGGCGATGACGACGAGCGTTCCTACTAGCCCGATTACGATCCCCACCGCGATTAGTATAAGCCCGATGGTTTTGCCTGTGTTCATTGACGCAATCTCCTCAGTCTGCTACATCTGATGTGGTGATATTTTCCTC
>QMOC01000184.1 GCA_003648085.1 Chloroflexota bacterium | reverse complement strand
TAGCGGAAGAAGGACCCCCGTTGCGGGTCCAGCGTGTGCAATTGGCTGCGGATGAGGGGAGGTACCCACAGGGGATCGTCCCGGTAGACGTGCCACGCGAAGCGCACGAAGCGCTCGCGGCCCTGCTGATCTTGGACGGGTATGATTTCGACGTTCGATGAGGACATATTGCGCTCCTTACAATATTTTTTCGCTGTATCACCGCTCCAGCAGAATGGTCACAGGGCCATCGTTGTGGATTTCCACCAGCATGTGCGCACCGAAGACACCGGTCTTGACAGGTACACCGTAGCCCTGCAGTGCCTGGGCGAAGTGCTCTACCAGCGGTTCGGCCACCTCCGGCGGAGCGGCGTCGGTGAAGCCGGGACGGCGGCCCTTGCGGCAGTCGGCGTAGAGCGTGAATTGGGAGATGACCAGCGCCGCGCCGTCCACGTCTAGCAGTCCCGCGTTCATCTTGCCTGCGTTATCCTCGAAGATGCGCAGGCCGGCCACTTTGCGCGCCAGCCATTCGGCCTGCTCCTCCGTGTCGCCGTGGGTGACGCCTACAAGCACAACTACGCCCCGCCCGATAGCACCGACGACCTCGCCCCCGACGCTCACTGAGGCTCGACTAACCCGCTGTATGAGTGCTCGCATATTCCGCTCCCATTGGCGGTTACCTTACTGCTTACACCGCCTGTTTACGGCGATGCGGCCAAAGGTCAGACTAGCCTGAGTAGATGCGGGCAGATTGCCTAACACCTCTCGAAACCGGTCCTAACCCTGTGCTTCTGCAGAAATTCGGGCGCTGGAGGATAGGCTTTCGGTAAACGAAATTCGTTTGTGATGTCCAAGATGCGCGCTACCGTCTGGCTATTGACGTTTCCTTTTTTCAGGACATGGTAATCGTCAGACAGCGAGATATAGCCATACTCAAAAAGAACATCGTGGAACCTACAAAAACAAATGACGTTTGAAAGGACACCCCGGGCTTCCGGATCATCTGCCCATCTTGAAATATGGCTTGCGATTAATAGATTTTCGTTTCTAATGTCACAAAGAGCACATTGGTGGTCATAACTATGGAGGCAGAGCCAGCGAATGCGGGATTGCCCCAATCTCCGTCGAGACATCGTGAGTTCATCACGTGCCGGGACCATCCCTATCCGAAGTTTGCCGCGTCTAATTGCGAAGTCAATCGCGTCTCGCGGAAGCTCTTCCATCTCTACATCAATCGGCGTATCCATCAGAAGAAGATACTGTCCACCGCCTATGAAGTAGAGAATTCCCTCATCTCGCAGTTCTTGAAGCACTCTGCTCAAGGTCTGCTCAGGAGTGAGCCCTCGTGTGCCCGTTTCCGATACAATGCGATCAAGTTCTTCCTCCAGGAGTCCCTGACGAGTGATCGTTTTTGTATTGTGGCGATTCGAGAAGCGGTGCAGAGCGTCAAGAACTGCATCCCTCCAATGTGTATTTTGATCTCTTCTCGGCATTGGCGGACTCCGAGCTCGCTTCCTACTTATACCCGCGCACGTCCCCGCCACGCTTCGACGGGGAAGCGTCGCTCATTCTGCTCCAATTTGTTCAATACCACAGTGCTCACATCCACGCCCAATACGTTCGCCAGGCTGAGCCCGTAGATAAGCACGTCCGCCAGTTCGTCGGTCACGGCGGCCCGCTTTGCCTCGTCCTGCAAAGCGGCTGCTGCCTGCTCGTGAGTGAGCCACTGGAAGTGTTCCATCAGTTCGGCAGCCTCGATGGCGATGGACATGCTGAGATTTTTAGGGACATGGAACTGCCTCCAGTCGCGGGCGGCCACGAACTCGGCCACGCGCTGGCGCAGATCGGCCAGGGTGGTGTCCTCGTCTGGCATCTGTCTCAGGGTAACCCCACCGCTGCCTTCACCTCGGCGATGACTTCCGAGGCAATGGCGGAGGCCCGGCGAGCACCCTCGGCCAGGACATCCCACACGTAGTGGGGGTCTGCGGCCAGAGCCGCCCGCCGTTCGCGGAAGGGAGCGAAGTAATCGGCCAGGTTGCGGGCGAAGAGCCGCTTGCATTCCACGCAGCCGATGCCCGCGGAGCGGCAGTCGGCCTCGATACGGGCCACGTCGTCGGGTGAGAAGAAGCCGTGCAGGGCGAAGACGTTGCACACCTCCGGGTGACCGGGGTCGCTGCGGTAGCGGCGGGCCGGGTCGGTGACCATCTGCATCACTCGCTGCTGGATTTCCTCCGGCGTGGCGGCGATTTCGATGTGATTGTTCAGCGACTTGCTCATCTTTTGCTCACCGTCAATTCCCAGCACCTTGGGGAAGTCGGTGTACTTGGCCTGGGGCTCGACCAGCACATCGCCGAAGTAGCGGTTGAAGCGGCGCACGATCTCGCGGGTGAACTCCAGGTGGGGGGCCTGGTCCACACCGACGGGAACAGTATCGGCCTTATAGAGCGTGATGTCGGCAGCCATCAGCACCGGGTAACCGACCAAGCCGTAATTGACATTGTCAGGCTGCTGGCGCACTTTGTCTTTGAAGGTGGGCAGGCGGGTGAGCCAGCCGAGGGGCGTGACCATCGAAAACAGGAGATGCAGTTCGGTCACCTGGGGTACATGGGACTGGACGAAGATGATAGTACCCCGTTCGGGGTCCATCCCGGCGGCCAGCCAATCGAGTACCATCTCGTAAGTCCAGTCGCGCAATTTATCGGTGTCCTTGAGGGTGGTGAGGGCGTGCAGGTCCACGACGCAGTAGATGCAATCGTACTCGTCCTGCAAGGCGACATAGTTACGGATAGCACCCAGGTAGTTGCCCAGATGCTGGCGGCCCGTGGGTCGGGCACCGGAAAAGACACGACCTTTCTTTGTGCTCATCATTCAGTACTCCTGTTATTTAATCTACGTAACTGTAGTGTACCACAGGAAGAGCGGGGAAGCAAGCGCACACGTAGGGGGAACCTCACCCAGTTGACAGTTTTCCCCCTTCCGGCTACAATACTGCCCAACTTGGAGGAGATAGAGGGACCGATGAACAAAATGACCAGCGCTGAGGTGCGTCAGAGTTTTCTGGATTTCTTCGCCGCCCGGGGCCATACTATTGTGCCCAGCGCCAGCCTGGTGCCGGCGGACGATCCCACGCTTCTGTTCACCAATGCCGGGATGAACCAGTTCAAGGACGTTTTCCTGGGGCTGGGGACCCGGCCCTACACCCGCGCCGCCGATACGCAGAAGTGCATGCGCGTCTCCGGCAAGCACAACGACCTGGAGGACGTGGGACGCGATGGCTACCATCACACTTTCTTCGAAATGCTGGGCAATTGGTCCTTTGGCGATTATTATAAGAAAGAGGCCATCGGCTGGGCCTGGGAACTCCTGACCGAGGTCTGGGGATTGCCCAAGGAGCGGCTGTGGGCCACCGTCTTCAAGGACGAACTGGGCGAACTGGAGACCGACGAGGAGGCGGCCGGCTTCTGGCGGTCGGAGACCGAGATTCCGCCCGATCACATTCTGTACTTCGGCCGCAAGGACAACTTCTGGGAGATGGCCGAGACCGGGCCGTGCGGGCCGTGTAGCGAAATCCACCTCGACCGTGGTCCGGAGTGCTGTGATAAACAAGGAGAGCCCGGCCACGTCTGCCGGGTCAACGGTGACTGCGGCCGCTTCATAGAGCTGTGGAATCTGGTCTTCATCCAATATAACAAGGATGCCGACGGCTCTTTGCACCCGCTGCCGGCCAAGCACGTGGACACTGGCGCAGGATTCGAGCGCCTGGTTGCCGTGCTGCAGGGTGTGGACTCCAATTACAAGACTGACCTGTTTATGCCCATCATCCAGCGCGTGCAGGAGATGATGGGCCACACTGATGCCGAGGTGGAGGAGAACATTGTCGCCTACCGCGTCATCGCCGACCACGGGCGGGCGATCACCTTCCTCATCGGCGACGGCGTCCTGCCGGGCAATGAGGGGCGCAACTACGTGCTGCGCATGATCCTGCGCCGTGCGGCCCGCTTCGGGCGCAAACTTGGCTTCACCGGTCCCTTCCTGGCCGAGGTCGCTAAAGTGGTGATTGAGACTATGGGACCTCACTTCCCCGAACTCACAAGCCGCCGTCAGTTCATTCTCACCACTATCACCCAGGAAGAGGAGCGTTTCCTGCGCACGCTCGACCTGGGCTTGGCGCGGCTGGACGAGGTGCTGAGCGAACTGGAGGCGAAGGGTGAAAGGAGCGTGCCGGGTGACGCGGCTTTTCGGCTTTACGATACCTTTGGCCTGCCGTTGGAGATCACGCGCGATGTGGCCGGGGAACGGGGTCTGAGCGTTGACGAGGCCGGCTATCAAGCGGCGCTCGAGGAGCAGCGTCGGCGTACCCGGCGAAAGGGGACGTTCGAGGCTCCTGACGAGGAGACGCTGGCGCGCTATCGGAAGGTGATGACGGACCTGCAAGACCGGGGCGTACTGGGCGAAGAGGGCGTTCAACACGATCCGTACTCGGTCACTGAACTGGAGACAACGGTGGCTGCGATTCTGCGCCACGGCGAACCGGTCGTGTCGGCCAAGGAGGGGGGTCAGGTCGAGGTTGTGCTACCAACAACCTGTTTCTACGTCGAGTCCGGCGGCCAAGTCTCCGACAGGGGCTTCATCGCTGCTTATCCGCCGGGAGAAGACGAACCGGTGTGGGAGGTTGAGGTGCAGGATATGCGTCAGCCCATCCCCGGCCTGATCGTTCACGTCGGCGTGGTGAAGCAGGGGCGGCCGCGGGTCGGTGATACGGCTTGGGCCGTCGTGGATTATGAGCGGCGCATGGACATCGCTCGCAACCACACAGCCACCCATCTTCTGCACAGCGAATTGCGCTACATCCTGGGCGAGCACGTACAACAGGCCGGGTCGTTGGTCGCACCTGACCGACTGCGCTTCGACTTCACACATCCTGCTATGCTGACCCAGGATGAGTTGGACGCGGTGGCTCGTCCTGTCAACGATGCCATTCTGGTCAATTATCCGGTGGAGGTCGTCGAGAAGCCCTATCACCAGGCGGTGCGGGAGGGTGCGATCGCTCTCTTCGGCGAAAAGTACGGTGACGTTGTGCGCGTCGTATGCATTGGGTGGCCAGGCGAACCATTCAGCCAGGAGTTGTGCGGCGGTACCCATGTGAACGAGACGGGTGAGATTGGCTTGTTTCACATCGTCTCCGAGGAGGGGGTGGGGGCAGGGGTGCGCCGCATCGAGGCGGTGACCGGGCGTGGAGCGGTGGACCTGGTTGAGCGTCAACTGGGTGTCCTCCAACGCACGGCGGCTTACATGGGCGTCTCGCCGGACGAAGTGGACCGCAAGGTGTTGAGCCTGCTGGATGAACTGCAAGGCGCTCGCAAGGAGATCACGCGCCTCCAAGAGCAACTGGCGCGTCGCGAGTTTGAGGCGCTGCTGGAGCAGGTACAGTCGGTGGCGGGGGTGTCGCTGTTGAGCGCACGGGTGACTGCGCCTAGCATGGAAGTGTTGCGCGAGATGACCGATTGGTTCCGCGACCGCCTGGGCTCCGGTGTCGTCGTCCTGGGGACGGTACTGGGCGAGCGTCCTGCCCTCGTCGCCGCCGTCACCCCCGACTTGGTGAAGCGCGGTGTGAATGCAGCCAGGCTGGTGCGCGGTCTGGCCCGCATCGTGGGCGGTGGAGGAGGTGGCAGGCCCACCCTGGCCCAGGCGGGGGGCCGTGACCCCAGCCGTCTCGACGAGGCATTGCGCCAGGCCCCCCACATGCTGGAGGAGCAGCTGGCAGCCACATAATTATCCGGTGAAGGCTATTTCGACCGTCTGCTGGCAACATGCACGAAAAGCGGTAGTACCACAGAATATTGCCGTGCTATCGGTAGTTACACGAGGGATAGGAAATTGATCGGCAGGACACTGGGTAAGTACCGTATTATCGAGCACCTGGGGAGCGGCGGTATGGCCGAGGTCTATAAGGCCTACCATCCGGGCCTCGATCGCTACGTCGCCAT
>QMOC01000183.1 GCA_003648085.1 Chloroflexota bacterium | reverse complement strand
CAGCCCCGAAGGGGCTTCGCTTTTGAGCCGGAGGCTTGAGCGTAGTGGAGCCTCCGGCGGGCGAGCCCGTGCTATGGCGGAAGCGACTTTTTCGACGCAGTTTGGACTCCTAAACGTTCCCTGGATTCCTGATGGCAATAGAAAAGAGGAGGGTGGACTATGGAGTTCTCGGAGTTGATCGAAGCGCGGTACAGTGCACGGGCGTACAAGCCCGATCCGGTGGAGGACGAAAAACTGCAACAGGTGCTCGAAGCGGCACGCCTAGCACCGACCGCGGCCAACCGGCAACCCTTCCAGATCATCGTGATCCACACGGTGGGGCGGGAGGCGGAGTTGAAGCGCATCTACAACAAGGACTGGTTCGTGCAAGCGCCGTTGGTCATCTGTGCCTGCGGGATTCCTGCCCGGGGCTGGAGGCGCCGGGACGGTAAAAGTTACTGTGATGTGGACGTCGCCATCGCTATGGATCACCTGATCCTGGCCGCCGCCAACCTGGGGCTGGGCACGTGCTGGATTGCCGCCTTTGATCCCGTTGCGGCGCGTGAGGTTCTGGGTCTGCCCGACGACGTGGAGCCTATCGCCTTCACGCCATTGGGGTACCCTGCTGACCGGCCCGGGCCGAAGAAGCGCAAAGCATTATCCGAACTGGTGCGGTATGAACGCTGGTGAGAGCGGAAGGACAGGCGTATGAACATCGGCTTCATCTCCACTCGGCTGGCGGGCAACGATGGTGTCTCTTTGGAGGCAGCCAAGTGGGCGACTGTGCTGCGTCGCATGGGGCATGAGGTCTTCTACTGCGCTGGCGAGTTGGAAGACGGTGGACCACCGGGCCTGTTGGTGCCCGAGATGCACTTCAATTCCCCGGAGAGCATGTGGATCAGAACACGGGCCTATGGAACCACAACACCCCATCCCGAACTTTTCCCCCGCATTGAACGTCTCCAGGCGACGCTCGAAGCCGGCCTCAAAACCTTCATCACCGATTACGCTATTGATCTGATCATTCCGCAGAACGTCCTCTCTATCCCTTTGCAGATTCCCCTGGGCCTGGCCCTCACCCAGGTCATCGCCGAGACGGGCATCCCCACCGTGGCCCACCACCACGACTTTTACTGGGAACGGGATTGCTACGAGCCGAACTGCATCCCACACCTTCTGGATCGCGCCTTTCCGCCCGATCTGCCATCCATCCGCCACGTGGTCATCAACAGCCTGGCCCAACGGGCACTAAAGGCCCGACGGGGCATCGAAGCGATAATCGTGCCCAACGTCTTTGACTTCGCTACGCCACCGCCCGGCATTGATGAGTTTAACGCCGACTTGCGGGCGGCTATTGGCTTGGCACCCGGGGACATCTTCATTCTGCAGCCCACACGGGTGATCCGCCGCAAAGGGATAGAATTGGCTGTGGAGTTTGTGCAGCGGCTGGGCGATCCCCGCTGCAAGCTGGTGCTCACCCACGGGGATGACCTGGACCTCGATTACCTGCGTCAGATTCAGGAACAGGCCCAGCGGGCTAACGTTGACCTGCGTTTCGTGGGCCATCGCATCAGTACCAGCCGGCAGATAAAGGATGGCAAAAAAGTCTACGCTCTGTGGGATGCCTACATCCACGCCGACTTTGTGACCTATCCCAGCCTTTACGAAGGCTTTGGCAACGCCCTGCTCGAAGCGATGTACTTCAAAAAGCCGATGCTGGTCAATCGCTACCCCGTTTACGTCGCTGACATCGGGCCTTTGGGGTTCGACTTCATCGAAATTGACGGTCGGGTGACCGAGGAGGCAGTGACGCAAGCGCAGCGAGTGTTGACCGACCCCGACTTACGCCAGCGGATGGTGGAGCAGAACTTCCAGTTGGGTAAACGGTATTTCTCTCTAGAGGTATTGGCCGGATTTATTACCCGACATCTCCTGAAACCCGGCAACTAAAGTCACGGGCTACCATCGTCAGGCCGGCCTACGCGGGCCAGAAGCCGCCCCAGGGCGGCTTCGCGGAGGTAGCACGCGGTTTTAACCGCTGTGCGTGCTCAGGTATCGGGTAATGAGACGATAGACCTTTCACGGGTGAAAACCTATCCCCTAGCACATATGCCATACTCGGAAATCACCGCAGGTTCTATTTTCTACACCGTAGGTCGAGGGCCGACAGAGGAGCAGAGGAGCGAAGGAAGGCCCGTGCTGATATTGGTACATGGGGCCGGAGGAAATCACCTACAATGGCCGGCCGAACTGCGCCGACTGCCCGAAGCCACGGTCTACGCGCTTGACCTGCCCGGCCACGGGCGTTCGGGGGGGCAGGGACGTGACACCATCGCGGGCTACGCGGAGGCCATCGTCGGGTTCCTCGACGCGCTAGGAATTGAGCGAGCGGTGGTCGTAGGTCACTCAATGGGCGGTGCCATCGCTCTGACGCTGGCACTGGACTTCGCTGACCGGATGGCGGGGCTGGTGCTGATAGCGACCGGAGCGCGGCTGCGTGTGGCTCCTGTCATCCTGGAGGGGATGCGCAGCGATTTCGAGGGAAGCGTGGAACTCATCACCCGCTTCGCCTGGTCGTCAGAGGCGTCGCCGGCGCTGATCGAACTGGGGCGGCGAGCGCTCCTGGAGACAGGTCCCGACGTGCTCTTGGGCGACCTCAACGTCTGTGACCGCTTCGACGTGATGGAACGATTGGGAGGGATCGAGATTCCCGCGCTGGTTATCGTGGGCACGGCGGACCAACTCACCCCCCCCAAGTATGCTCGTTTCCTGGCCGAACATATCCCCAACGCACAACTGGTATTGATCGAGGGCGCGGGGCACATGGTAATGCTGGAGCGACCGGCGGAGATAGCGGGGGCGGTGCGAGAGTTCTTGGAGTAGGACAAGTTGACGACTTGTCCTACGCTAGCGGCCCTCCATCTCCGCCATTCTCGCGAACAGGTTGAGAAATTCCTCGTTACTTTGGGTGCGCTTGAGGACGCGGAGCAACTCCTGCATCGCCTGGGCGATGTTGTAACCTGAGGAGAGGGAATCCAGGAAGCGTTGGCGCATCAGCCATATTTTCTGCAGTGTGTCCCCATCGAGCAGCAATTCCTCCCGCCGTGTGCCGGAGCGCTCGATGTCGAAAGCGGGGAAGATACGCCGTTCCTGCAATTTGCGGCTCAGGTGGAGTTCCATGTTGCCGGTGCCTTTGAACTCCTCGTAAATCATATCGTCCATTCGGCTGCCGGTATCAATCAGGCAGGTGGCGATGATGGTGAGGCTCCCGCCTTCCTCAATGTTGCGCGCTGCACCGAAGAAGTGCTTGGGTGGGTAAAGCGCGGCCGGGTCTAGCCCACCGGAGAGGGTGCGGCCACTGGGTTGCACCACCAGGTTGTAAGCCCGCGAGAGGCGGGTGATGCTATCGAGGAGGATGACGACGTCCCGTTTCCCCTCCACCAGCCGTTTGGCCCGGGCCAGCGCTATCTCTGCCACCTTGGCGTGGCTCTTCACCGGCTCGTCAAAGGTCGAACTGATGACCTCGGCATCAACTGAGCGGTCCATATCGGTGACTTCCTCGGGCCGCTCGCCGATGAGCACAACCATCAAGTGCACCTCAGGATGATTGGCCGTGATGCCATTGGCGATGTGCTTGAGCACGGTGGTCTTACCGGCTTTGGGTGGTGACACGATGAGCCCGCGCTGTCCCTTCCCGATAGGAGCGATCATGCTCAATAGTCGCGTTGTCAGATTACCGGGAGAGGTTTCCAATATGAAGCGCTCGTTGGGGAAGATCGGTGTTAGCGATTCAAACTGTGGTCGCAGTTTCGCCGCCTCCGGGTCTATCCCATTCACTGCCTCCACGCGCAGCAGGCTATAGTATCTCTCGTTTTCCTTCGGTGGCCGCACCTGCCCGACTACCATATCGCCGGTGCGCAATCCAAAGCGACGTATCTGAGATTGCGAGACGTATATATCATCGCGTCCTGGCTTGTAATGATCGCAGCGCAGGTAGCCCTTGCTCTCATCCACAATGTCCAGCACGCCGCCGCCGAACATCAGGCCCTCTCGCTCCGCTTTGGCTCGCAGCAGCCGCAGGATGAGATCCTCCTTCTTCAACCGACTGTAGCCGGAAATCTCCCACTCTTTAGCCAGTTCGCGCAGTTCGGCCAGTCTCTTGGTTTCCAGGCTGGCCATATCTATATCGTTCATATCGTTCACGGTACTTTCTCCCATCTCCTATCACTGTCCATCGTATTCCGAGATAAACTCCTCGGCCTTCTTAACCAGTTCCAGATTGCCGATGAAAAGAGGGATACGCTGGTGCAGACTTTTGGGCTGTATATCTAAAATATTGCGCTGTCCGTCCGAAGCGTAGCCCCCGGCCTGTTCAACTATAAAAGCCAATGGGATGGCTTCGTAGACCAGACGCAGTTTACCCTCTGGCTTTGTGGCTTCGGCCGGGTAATAGTAAATCCCTCCCTCCAGCAAGTTGCGGTGAAAATCAGCCACCAACGAGCCACTATAACGACCCGAGAGCGGCTTGCGCGGATCCTCTCGATCCATTCCTTGCAACCACCAGGTGAATCGCCTCACTCCTTCACTCCAGTACTGCTCGTACCCCTGGTTGACACTGTAATACTTTGACCTCTCCGGCATACGAATGTCGGGATGGGAGAGAAGGAATTCACCTACACCAGGATCGAGCGTGAAACCATGCACCCCCTGACCGGTCGAATAGACCATCATTGTGCTCGACCCGTAGATGATGTAGCCGGCGGCGACGAGATCGCGTCCCATCTGGAGACAATCCTCTAATGTGCCTGGCCCCTGCTTGCTTTTGCGCCGGTAGACGCCGAAGATGGTGCCGATACTCACGTTGACGTCCACGTTCGACGAACCATCCAGCGGATCGAAAACCAACACGTATTTGCCGATGCCATATTCCTCCGGGACAGGTATGATGTCTTCCTCCTCCTCCGAGGCCATCACCGCCAGCCGCCCGGTGTAACTGTTCATACGGATCATCGTCTCATTGGCGAAGAGATCCAGTTTCATCTGTTGCTCGCCCTGGACGTTTATCCTGCCTGCCAGACCCAGAATCTCGACCAGCCCAGCACGGGTGGTCTCATAGGCGATGATCTTGGCCGCCAAGGCGATGTCGTACAGCAGGTTGGAGAAAACGCCGGTCGCCTGCGGATACCTGCGCTCCTGTTCGACAATGTGCCGTTCGATGGTAATGATCTGGTCGTGCATTTGATCCCTCACTACGTACATCAATCCAGGTACCACACCCAGCGGGTACCGCGCATCTCCCGGATAATATCGGTGGTCGAAAGGATGCCCAGTGGCTTGCCGGTCTCGCCCACCACCAGCAAACGATGGATATGACTCTCCAGTAATTTGCTGGCCGCTTCTTCCACGGTGGCGTCTTCGGAGATGCTGATAACATCGGGTGTCATCACTTCGCGGGCCTGGATGGCCGTCAGGTCCTCACCGTAATGGGCGATGGCATCGGTGTGAGATACCACGCCCACGGGCGGTTCTCCCTCGCGCTCGGCTACCATGATGGCGTGGATTTCAGTATCAGCCATCACCCGTACCACCTCCTGAAGGGGAGTGTCCGGCTTGCAGAATATGACACCCTTGTGGTAGATGTCGCGCACCCGTCGCTCCTTGTCCATCAGTGTCCTCCTTCCGGTGGCCGTACCGTCGTGAACGGACGGTGCTGGGGGCTTTCTCCCTCTCCGTGGGGGAGGGGCGGTGCGTTGGCACTGCCCTTCAGATCGGTGCTCAAGATGCAAACCACAGCACGTAATAGTAGCCGATCACGGCCGCCCACAGGATGCTATCCATCCGATCCAGTGCTCCTCCGTGGCCGGGAATGATGCTGCCCGTATCCTTCACGCCGACCTGCCGCTTGATCATTGAGATGGCTAGATCCCCTAGCGGGGCGAAGGTGGCAACTAGTAGTCCTAGGATTAGACCGTGCATACTGTTGATGGCGCTCTCCGT
>QMOC01000182.1 GCA_003648085.1 Chloroflexota bacterium | reverse complement strand
GGCACCGGCACTTTTTCCAATCCTGAGATCATCCAGACCGATGCGGCCATCAACCCGGGCAACTCCGGTGGGCCGCTGCTTGATACCCACGGACGGGTGGTCGGCGTCAATACGGCCATTCGCTCAACGACGGGCGTCAATTCCGGTATCGGTTTCGCCGTGCCGGTCAACACCGTCAAACGCATCGTGCCTCATCTGATTGAGGAGGGGACCTATCACTACCCCTACTTGGGCATCACTTCCAACAATCGCTTCACCGTGGCGGAACTGGCGGGGCCGTTGGGGTTGCCTGTGACCTATGGGGTGCTCATCTCCGAAGTCACGCCGGGGGGGCCAGCCGCCCAGGCCGGTCTGCGCGGTGGTGACCACGAGGTCGAGGTTATGGGAACGATGGTCAGGGCCGGTGGTGACATCATCGTCGCCATTGACGGATATGAACTACGCAACTTCGCTGATTTGATCACTTACCTGGTGCGCGAGACCGTGGTGGGGCAGGAAGTCGTGTTGACCGTGGTTCGCGATGGAGAAGAGTTGGAGATCCCAGTGACGTTGGGAGAAAGACCCGGTCAATGACCAATAACCAATGACCAATAACCAATGACAAATGAAGGGAGTTAAGAGCAATGTTCAAACAAGAGGATTTGCGCGAACTGGCAGCGTATCGGGCTCAGGCGCCGATATTGAGCGTCTATCTGAATGTGGGCCCGGCAGAACGCACGACAGACGAATATAAACTGGCGCTGCGGGAGATGCTGAAACAAGCGGAAGGATTCGCCGCACCCGAAGATATGGCCGCCGTGGAGCGGTTCTTCGATCACGAGTACGACTGGTCGGGTCGCGGAGTAGCCGTCTTCTCCTGTGCCAAAGAGGGGTTCTGGCGCGCGTACTCGCTGGCCGTTCCCGTCGCCTCCGGGGTGACGGTGGCTCGCAAACCCTATATCTGGCCGCTGGCGACGCTGGTGGATGCTTATGGCAGTTATCTGGTGGTACTGATAGATCGGCAGGAAGCGCGACTGTTGCTCTTTGGGATGGGCGAGTTGCAAGTCAGTGATGGGTACGTTGGGGAGGAAGTGCGTAAATTCAAGCGGGGACGTGGCTCTTCAGGTGGGGCCGGGCGTCGAGGAGGGGCCCCCATCTCGAGTCGGCGTGAGGAGGAGGTGGCACAGCGCAACATCCGCGAGGCGGCCAGAGCGACGGAACGTTTCTGTCAGCAACACAAGCCGCAGCGTCTGATTATCGCCGGCGCTGAGCCGACGGTGGCTCAGTTCCGCGAGGCGTTGCCCAAGGCGTTGCAGAGGAAGGTGATTGGCTCATTTAGCGCCGATATGAACGCACCGGAACCGGAGATACGCGAGCGCTCGCTGGAGATTCTGCAGCGGGTGGAGGAGGAACGAAAGGCGGCTCTGGTGGAGGCGGTGTTCACGGCGGCGGCGAAGGGGCGTGGTGGCGTCATTCGCCTGGCCGACACGCTCGGCGCGGCCCACGAGGGCCGCATCCAGACACTGGTGATCGCCCGCGATTATCACCGGCCGGGTTATCAGTGCCGTAATTGTGCCTACATCACCGACCAGTTCCTGGAGATTTGTCCTTTCTGCGGCGGTGAGTTCGTGGAGATTCCCGATGCGGCCGAGGCGCTGGTGACGAAGGTGATCGAGGACGGTGGCAAGGTGGAGGTGGTGGACGATCATCCTAAGATCGCGGAGTTCGGCGTAGGAGCCCTGCTGCGGTATTAGAACACGGGCAGTGACGGATTCCGCGACTGTAGCGGATCGTGGGCTGCGGCTGTGGTCCCCGATCCGCTTTTTGTTCGCTCCGCTATTGTCCTGCAATCCGCTACTGTCCTGCGATCCGCTGTTCTTATGCAAATCCAATGCTGCTCTATTGCTTCTCTAATGGAGGGAGGGTACAATGTTGCGCGGAAAAAATATCTGGGAGTGGAGATTATGGATTTGAACAAATTCACGCAAAAAGCACAGGAAGCGGTTTTAGGCGCTCAATCGCTGGCGGGCGAGCACAGCCACGGTCAGATTGAGCCTGAGCATCTGCTGCTGGCCCTCTTGCGCCAGTCCGACGGCATCGTGTCTCAGATCGTTCAGAAGTTGGAGATTAATCCGAGCGAGATGGCGCTGGCGTTGGAGAGGGAACTGCAGCGCAAGCCCAAAGTTTACGGTGCGACGGCTCAAGTAGGGCTCTCCCGTGAACTGGCACGCGCACTGGACGAGGCGGAGAAGATCGCCAAACGTATGCGCGATGATTACGTCAGCGCGGAGCACCTGCTGTTGGCGCTCACCGGGCCGCACGGCGGTGAAGCATCCCGCTTTCTGGCGGCCTACGGCATTACCGAGGACGCCGTCCTGCGGGCGCTGACCGCTATCCGTGGTAGCCAGCGGGTCACCAGCCCGCACCCGGAGGCCACCTATCAGGCGCTGGAGAAGTACGGGCGCGACCTGACCGGCCTGGCCCGGCAGGGCAAACTGGACCCGGTCATCGGACGGGATGAGGAAATCCGGCGCGTGATGCAGATTCTGAGCCGCCGCACCAAGAACAACCCTGTCCTGGTGGGCGACGCCGGCGTGGGCAAGACCGCCATCGTCGAGGGACTGGCCCAGCGCATCGTGCGTGGCGACGTGCCAGAGGGGCTCAAGAACAAGCGTATCGTCGCGCTCGATATGGGTGCACTGATCGCCGGCGCTAAATATCGGGGCGAGTTCGAAGAGCGACTGAAGGCCGTGCTCAAGGAAGTGACCGACGCGGCCGGCGAGGTCATTCTGTTCATTGACGAGTTGCACACCGTCGTCGGTGCAGGCGCGGCCGAGGGCGCGATGGACGCCAGCAACCTGCTCAAGCCTATGCTGGCGCGGGGCGAACTGCACTGCATCGGCGCGACGACGCTGGACGAATATCGCAAGTACATCGAGAAAGACGCTGCGCTGGAGCGACGCTTCCAGCCGGTGTACGTGGACGAGCCATCGGTGGAGGAGACCATCAGCATCCTGCGCGGCCTGAAGGAGCGATACGAGGTGCATCACGGCGTGCGCATCCAGGACGCGGCCTGCATCGCGGCTGCCACGCTTAGCCATCGCTACATCGCCGACCGGCACTTGCCTGATAAAGCGATTGACCTGATTGATGAGGCAGCATCCCGGTTGCGGATGGAGATTGATAGCAAGCCCGCCGAACTGGACGAGGTGGACCGGCGCATCATGCAGTTGGAGATCGAACGGGAGGCGCTGAAGAAGGAGAAGGACAAGGCCAGCAAAGAACGGCTGAAGAAATTGGAGAAGGAACTGGCCGATCTACAGGAGCAAAGCGCCGCTTTGCGCGCTCGCTGGGAGCAGGAGAAGGCCGCCATCCAGGCCATCCGCGAGACGAAGGAGCACAGTGAGCAGGTGCGCCACCAGATCGAGGAGGCTCAGCGGGTGCAGGACTACGCCAAGGCCTCGGAATTGCAGTACGGCGTACTCGTCGAACTGGAGCGACAACTCCAGGAGCAAGAGGCGCGACTGCGCGAACTTCAGGGCGACCGCCCGCTGCTCAAAGAGGAGGTCGGCCCGGAGGACGTGGCCGAGGTGGTGGCCGAGTGGACCGGCATCCCCGTTTCCAAACTGCTGGAAGGGGAGGTGGAGAAACTGTTGCGGATGGAAGAGGCGCTTCACCAGCGCGTCGTAGGCCAGGACGAGGCAGTGCGCGCGGTCTCCAACGCCGTCCGTCGGGCACGGGCCGGGTTGCAGGACCCCAATCGGCCTATCGGTACATTCATCTTCCTGGGGCCGACAGGGGTAGGCAAGACGGAATTGGCCCGCGCGTTGGCCGAGTTCCTCTTCGACACCGAAGAAGCGATGGTGCGCATTGACATGAGCGAATATCAGGAGCGGCATACCGTCTCTCGGCTCATCGGCGCACCTCCCGGCTACGTGGGCTACGAGGAGGGTGGCCAACTGACCGAAGCAGTGCGTCGCCGGCCCTACAGTGTGGTCCTGTTCGACGAGATCGAGAAGGCCCACACCGAGGTCTTCAACACGCTGCTGCAACTGCTGGATGAAGGACGGCTGACCGACGGTCACGGGCGGACGGTGGACTTCCGCAACACCATCGTCATCATGACCAGCAACGTCGGCAGCCGCTGGATCAAGGAATTGGGCATCGAGGCGGCGCGGGAACGGGTGATGGAAGAACTGGACCGCACCTTCCGGCCCGAGTTTCTGAACCGTATTGACGAGATCATTCTCTTCCGCAGCCTGACGAAAGAGGATCTGCTGCAAATTGTGGACATCCAGATGCGCCACCTGCGCGACCTGCTGGCTGAACGGCACATCGGGCTTGAGATAACCGACGCAGCCCGACAACACCTGGCCGAGGTGGGCTATGACCCGGTCTTCGGCGCGCGGCCCCTGAGGCGGGTCATCCAGCGGGAGGTGCAGGACCCGTTGGCGTTGGCCCTGCTGCGAGGTGAATTTACCGAGGGTGACACGGTGCGGGTGGACTTCCGCGATGGACGGATAGTGTTTGAGAAAGTATGATCGGGTTATCCGGTCCGGGATGCTCATCCCCCTTTCCCCTTTGGCCCTCTCAGTGTACAATAGGGCCGCTATGCGCGTCCGCTATCTCAGCCTGACCAACTTCCGCAACTACGCCCGCCTGGAATTGGCTCTGCCCGAGCGTCCGCTGCTCCTCCACGGCGCGAACGCTCAGGGTAAGACCAGTTTGCTGGAAGCGATTTATCTCCTCGCCACCGGTTCCTCGCCCCTCACTTCTCTCGACCGCCAACTCATCAACTGGGAGGCCGAGGCGGGGGGATTGCCCTACGCCCGCGTTTGGGCCGAGGTCGTGCGCCGTGACCGCGTCCAAGAAGTGGAGGTCATCCTGGAGAAGAAGCCGCTGGCGAACGGTACGACACGGCTGCAAAAGACCATCCGCATAGACCGGGTGCGCAAGCGCCGCGCTGACCTGGCCGGGCGGTTAAACGTGGTGCTCTTTATGCCGCAGGACGTGGACCTGATTGCCGGCCCGCCTGCCGGCCGCCGCCGCTACCTGGACGACACGCTGTGCCAGGTGGACAGAGCCTACTGCACGGCGTTGGAGCACTACACCGAGGCGCTACGACAGCGCAACGCCGCGCTGCGGCATCTGCGCGATGAGGGAGGCGACCCGGCCCAACTGGCCCCCTTCGAGGAAGTGCTGGCCCGTGAGGGCGTCGTCATCGCCAACGGCCGCCGCGAACTGGTGGCCGCGCTCTCGCAGCGCGCCGACCGCATCCACCAGCAACTCACCGGTGGGGCGGAGTGGCTGCGGCTGGAGTACCGCCCCAACTTCGACCCGGCCGCACCGCCCGCGCTCAAGTACCAGATGGGGCTGGGCCTGCAACCCTACGAAGGCCCTCCGCTGGGGGTTGGAGCGGAGGGATTGGTGGCGGCCTTCCGGCAGGCGCTCCTGACGCGGCGGGCGGATGAGATCGCGCGCGGGATGACGCTCATCGGCCCGCACCGGGACGAACTGCGCTTCGTCGCCGGTAGCCCTGCTCAGGGCACGCACGAGGTGGACCTGGGCACTTACGGCTCGCGGGGGCAGCAGCGCACGGCGGTCCTGGCGCTCAAACTGGCGGAACTCGCGTTCCTGCAGGCGCGTACAGGAGAAGCGCCGGTGCTCCTGCTCGACGAGGTGCTGGCCGAACTGGACGCGGCCCGGCGGCGCTACCTCCTGTCCCAGGTGGATCGCGTCGAGCAGGCAGTGCTCACCGCCACCGACCCCGAGATGTTCAGCGCCGAGTTTCGGGAGCGGGCGGTGCTGATGGAGGTGCGGGGAGGAATCGTCACCGAGGCCGCCGCGGGCTGAACCTCGCGGATCAAAGCAGAACCCTGCTTCGCAGGCTGGTGCGCAGCCCTCAGAGCGGGGTTAAACCGTGAGCGCGGTGGGGCGTGACTTGCGAGCCTGGAGCGTTTTGACAAATCTTGATAAATGTCATACATTGAGCCCGCGACCACACTTGACGATGTAATGTGC
>QMOC01000181.1 GCA_003648085.1 Chloroflexota bacterium | reverse complement strand
CGGTCTCTGCATCCACATCAACGTTTCCTACCTGCCCTATCTGGCCCCGAGAAGGCGTGGACAGAATGACTGGTACCCGCCAATAGATTCTGTCCGTCAGAAACAAGGCAGGAGAACCCCCGTCACAGCGTGCTATCGCCACCGCACCGGCACCCTGTGCACACGCCAGCGTCGGTCACGGTACTGAACATAGCCATTGCGCCGACCGAACTGATAGATGCGCCAGGTCACCTCGACGTCGCGACGGCAGTAGGCGATGACCTTGTCCAGTTGGCCCTGGCGGAACCAGCGCACGGCCTGTAATCCATCGGCACTCTTCATCTCCCCCAACGTGGCAACGGCGATGGCGTCGAGGGATGGTCTCCAGCCAAGCACACGATACAGGTGGTCAAGCATATCGCACGTGGGGATCTGATCCAGTCTCTCGGTGGTATAGGCACGCAGGACTTCGTAATCGAAGCGGAGCACGTTATAGCCGACCACTAGATCGGCCCCGCGCAGAGTGGCGAGGAGGTAATCCACTTCCTGCTCTGTGTAATCGCGGTAGAGGTCTGTAGCAGCGCTATAGGTCACGGCGACCGCCAGGCCCATATCGCGGATATGGCGCCAGCCTCCTACTTCGTCGGCCGTATATTGAGTCTCCAGGTCGAAAACGACGATGTTGCGCACGACGCTCCTCATTCTGAGTTCGTACTGGGTTCGTAGTGGCGACTTCAGTCGCTTCTTCCGCCTCGGCAACGACTGAAGTTGTTACTACGAGACAGCAGAATTGTGTGGTGAATTACCACTACCGGCGGCGGAATCTACCGATCATCGGTACGGCCACCAGCAAACTCAACAGCCACAGCCCCACCCAGACACCGACTTCCTCCACCCAGGCCCGCCAGGGCGCCCGGGGTTCCAAATGAGCCCGCCAGATGGTCTCCAGGCCACTAAGGCTGATATTTAGAGCCTCTTGCACACCCCCAGCGCAACTGGCACCGTTGGCGTAGGCAGCCAGTAGTGTGCGTATCCCCTCAGCGCCGTATCGCTCGCGAATGAACTGCACCACGCTGGCGCTCTCGGCGTAGGCCAGGAACGCAGTGCGCGAATTCGGCGAGAAGGGGACACATAGATCTTCTAATGGGAGGAGAGCCCCTGCAACGCGCGCCTCTTCGAGTGCCATGGCGTACTCTGGCGTCGGCAACCGCTCGTTGGCCGTGGCCAATCCCTCATCCAGCCAACAGGGGACATATTTGTAGCCGGTTGGTGTGACGGCCTGGTAGACCAGCAAATGGGTGATCTCGTGTGGGATGTAGCGCATCATGCGCGACGTGTAGCCTTCTTCATACGGGATGGCAACGACGACTGCGCCCAGTTCTGGACGTGCCTGGCCGCTCATCCACTCCCGTCCTGTGAGCACCATCGCCGCGTCGAGATTGTGCTGCGCGTTGTAAATGTAGATGGTGATGGATTCCGGCACAGGGGCGCGTAATTCCGCATTGATCTCCTCCAGGCTGGCCCGAGCAATGTCAAGCGCCGCCTGGCCGAAGGCCGGGTCGCCATATCCTTCGATCCAGTGGACGGTGAGGCCATCGGCGCTGAGGTGTTCCCACTGGAAGCGGTTATCCGTGTACTCGAACTGCTGAGGCTCTGTAATCAGCCTGTTGCCAACGGCATCCTCAATCTGCCACCAGAAGGTGATTATGGCGAACGGTGGTAGGGGAAAGTGGCGCAAGTCGTGCACGTAGTTGACGCCGGTCTCGCGGGCGGGCTCAACAGGCACGTTCACAGCCTCGGTTCGCTCCTCACCCGTGGCGTGGAAGAACAGGTAGACCTGGGTGATGTCGGTGTCCGAGGTGGCCTGCAGGGTGAATGTGACTTGCTGGGCAAAACTGTAGTCGGCTTTACTTTCGACCACGGTGATGCCGTCGGCGGCAACAGTGGAGGGGATCAGCAGAAGCCATAGGATCAGGACGAGACACGCGATTATTCGCCGTTTGTCCCTCGCCATTCGTGATTCGCAATTGACGGGGCTAAAGTCCGTGTGACGTCCGGCTAAAGCCGGAAAATCCCCGCTGAAGCGGGGCGTCCGACCTTTCCCTTCCCCCCATCTTAGCCAGACCCATTCGCAATTCGTCACTCGCAATTCTCTACCAGTCCGGCTCTCTGATCAGCCTGGTGAAGAACTCCGACAGGTCACCATGCAGGAACTCCAATTCGTCCAGAGCGGCCTCGGCTGCGGACCGCGTGGCCTCATCCTCTGCCAGGCAGTAGTATTCGAGAATCTCCCGCGCTTTGTCGCCTCCGATCTGCCCCAGTGCCCACAGGGCTGCTTCCTGCACCTCATGGTCGGCATCATCGGCTAACTCCTCCAAATCACGCACAGCCTCAGAAAGTTGAAGTTCGCCACAGGCCCTGGCGGCTTCGTAGCGCAGTTCGGGATTGGGGCTGAAGAGTTCCTGCTGTACCTGACGGGCCCAGCGGGTATCGGCGCTGCGCCCCATGGCGAAGACGGCACTGACACGCATCTTCTCCTCCGGTGCGGCGTAGGCTTGGCGGATTAACCCGGCCACGGTTTCGTTGTCAACGTAGGCCAGCGATTCCAACGCCCGCCGCCGCACTTCCACATGCTCATCCACAGTCTGGCATGTGGTCAACAGGGCTTCGTAGGCCATGGCGTGTGGCCCAGGACGGATCTTCTCCAGTTCGCCCAGCAGGATGAAGCGGCCCAGCGACATAGCCGCAGCTGCTCGCACGGCCACCGCTTCGTCTTCCCGCAGGCGTGCTACCAGGAGCGGCACCAGGCGCACGTCCTCGTCCTCCCATAGTCCCTCGACTGCTGCCGTGCGCACCTGGGCGTCCTCATCCTCCAGGCCCAGACGAAAGAGCGCGCCGAAGTCCACCTCGAAGTCCGCCTCGGCCAGTTCCACCAAGCAGGTGATCAATCGCCGTCGCAACTCGACGGGCAAACCCGGCCACACCTCACGCACGCGCGCCACATCCTCGGCCCCCAGGCTTGAAAGGTGGTACAGCGATGCTTGGGCCGGCATCTCGGCTTTTTCACGCAACTCGTCAAGTAAAATGTCGAGCAGAGACCTCATCTTACTTCAACCACGACCAGGGGATGATGGGGTTGACCAGGTCTTGAAACATCACCAAAGCCATCAGGCTGACCAGGATCACCAGGCCCACGAAGTGAACTACCGCTTCGCGCCTGGGCGAGATACGGCGTCCCAGCACGGCTTCGATGAACACAAAGAGAATACGCCCGCCATCGAGAGCCGGAATGGGCAGCAGGTTGGTCAGGCCCAGGGCCAGACTGATGAGGGCCGCGGTCTGTAGCACGGGGAAGGCCAGGCCCCACTCGATGCTCTGTCGTAGGGAGAAGGCCAGCACTTCGCTGATGCCGACCATACTGGTCGGGCGTGCCTCCTGGGGGGTCATGCCGCCCTGGACGAGCCGGGCGGGAATCTGGAGGGTCGCCACGATCGCCGTAACGACGTCGGTGGTGCCGGCGCTCAGCGCTTCGGGGAGGCGATAGCGCCGTACCGCGCTCCGGTCGGGCCAGGGCGACATCACGATGCCCAGGAAGCCGTAACCTTCAGGGGTGCGCTGCGGTGTCGCCGTCAGGGTCAGCGTTTCCTCCCCGCGCAAAAGGGTGAGTTCAATGGTCTGCTCTGGCGCAGCGCGAATGATGCTGCGCAGTTGGTCCAACCCGTCCTCGATATGCTCTCCCCCGGCAGCCAGAATGACGTCGCCGGGCTGCAATCCGGCTTCTTCGGCGGCACTCTCCGGCTCCACACGGGTGATCTCGACCTGCCATTTTTCGGGATAACCCGTGGCATAGACGCCGATGAACAGCAGCAGGGCGACGATGAGATTAAGCACCGGCCCTACCGCCAGCACCGCCACGCGCCAGCGTTTGGGCTGGGCCGCCAGGCTGCGCGGATCGGAAGGGTCCTCCTCACCGGTCATTTTCACGAATCCGCCCATCGGCAGCAGATTGAGGCTGTACAGGGTGCCCGGCTCCAGCGCGGTCAACTCGCCGCGCATATGCACGCCCTCATCCACGCGCTCACGTTCAAGCGTCAGGTCATCTACATTCGGATCGAGCACCGTCAGGCGGCGCAGGATGTGAGTGCCATCATCACGTCGCTGGATAACAGCGTCCACCCAGACCCCCACCTTCAGGCCAGGGGGCAGCCGGAAACCCGCCGGAATGACCACCCGCGTGCTGCCTAAATTAAGATAGCCTTCGCCGCGCCACAGTTTCAGCAGGCGGGGCGGGAAGCCGAGTCCAAACTCCTCGACCCGCACCCCCGCCAACTTGGCGAAGATGAAGTGGCCCAGTTCGTGAACCAGAATGATAGGCCCCAGCACAACAACCAGTGTGCCGGTCAGCCAGAATACGACATTCATCCAATCCATTTGTATGTATTATACCCTCAGCGGCCTAAACCTGCAACATCACCCCCATCTACCACCCACTTGCCGCGAAGGCAGCCCTCAGCAAAGCCTCCCTCTCCTCGGTCGTCATTGGACGGGGGCGGGCGTAGTCCTCCAGAAGTGCCGTCAGCAACTCGGTGCTAATGTGCCGCCCATCGTAGAAGATGTGCCGGTCCACGAACTCCTGCCGCGTCTCCAGCGATTGCATCTGATCGAAGAACAGGTTGCCCAGGCCGTAGTGGATAAAGGCTCCGGCGTGGAAGTCGAAGCCCTGGGGTTGGTGGGCCTGGCTGCCGCTGACGATGACCGCGCCCGCCTCGGCCAGCGCGCGGAAGTCGGCCCGCTGCTGCGGCGTGGGCTCGTACTGGTAGAACTCCCAGTACTGGAGGGTGACGATGGGGATGATGCCCCGCTCGCGCAGTTGGCGGATCTGGGTATAGAGCAGGCCGTAGTCGCAGGGGGCCGCACCGGGACGGTCGGCGGTCGCCCAATCGGAGGCCGGCCCCACCGGGTTGCAGCCGACGAAGCCAAAGGTGTGCACGCCGGAGGTCAGCGTCAGTGGAGTTTGCGCCTGCGCCAGGTTCCACCCGCCGCCGAAGTAGGGGATGGCCCGCTCCTCGTACATCCTCAGTGAGTTCTCCATCGCCGCCACCCCCCAGTCGAGCAGGTGGTTGCCGGTCAACTCCACCACATCCACGCCCACATCCTCCAGCAGTTCGATGTAGCGCGGGCTGGAGCAGAAGACCATCGTGGTATAACTTGCCGGGGGCGGACAGTTCTCGGCGAAGGAGACTTCATTGCTGACGTGGGTGATGTCGGCCTCAACCAACCAATCGCGGATGTCCTGGGCGGGGAAGGTCACGCCGTTGCGCTCCATCGCGAGGGCGGTGCCCCGCGTGAGCGCGGTGACACCGGTCATCACCAGTACCGTTATCTTCGCCGGGTCACGATTGGTGACCGGGCTGCCTAGCAGTTCCTGGAGTTTAGTGACACCGCGCTCCGGGCCGGTCACGCCGATGCGCACGACGAGTGGATAGGCTGCCGCGTCCATTCCCTTATCGAGCACCGAAATACTGTCCACGCGGAGTGCTTTCCAGCGCGGCTCCAGTTGGTCGAAGGGGACGATAGCCCAGGCCGGGCGGGTCTCCCAGGCGCGCTGCGCGAGTTCCTCCGCCGGGACGACCTCAACCGCGCCGGGGGCCGGTTCACCCAGCACAGTGGCCAGCGTTGCGGCGGTGCCGGCGGTCATCAGCAGCGGCCGGCCGGCGAAGGGGCCGGCAGGCGTGCCGCCCCAACTGCCGACGACGTCGGCCCAGGCCACCCCGTCGGTCAGGGTAGGGAAGGGAGCCACGATTGCGTAGACCCACTCGGCGAGCGGGGTCACGCCGGAGCCAGGGCTGAACACCACCTGGACATCGGCGGCCTCGGCGGAGGGAGCCAGGGCGAAGAGGTCGGGACGGGCGGCGAGGGTGGCGTTCAGTGCATCGGCGAGGGGTGCAGGCAGCCCTTCGGGGATAAAGACGGTCACCGGCCAGGCGGGGGTCGGAGTGGGCGCGGGAGTCGGCGTGGATGTGGGGGTG
>QMOC01000180.1 GCA_003648085.1 Chloroflexota bacterium | reverse complement strand
TACCTGGCCGAGATCTTCACCCGGTTGCGCCGCCGCACCTACCAGACCCATGTGGCAGCCCACGTGGACTTCGGGGGCATGACGCGGCGCAACCGGGTGAAGATCTCGGCCAGGTAGTCGGTGATGAAGCCGTAGCCCGCCGCGTAGTTCTCCGGCCGCACCTTGGGCATCTCCCAGCCGGGCAGGAAACCGTGGATACGGTCCAGGAAGGCCGGGTCCTGCAACTCCGGTGGCAGGATCTCAAAGAGATGCCGGTAGCGCGGCGAAGGCTTCTGCCGCTTCAGGTCGGTATCAATGTTCCCCCCCAGGACGATGCTGGCCTGAGCGGTGAACTCCAGCCGCCCCCGGCTGAAGTGACCCGTCTGCATGTAGTCCTTGAGGACGCTGATCGTCGCCTCCGGGTCGGTGAAGCGGGTGCTGGCGATTTCGTCGAAGAAGACGACGTCCTTGTAGCCCAGGATACCGATCTTGCGGGTGGCAATGTTGTAGAACAGCGTGGCCGGTGTGGCCTTGCCGCCGGAGATGACGAAGGAACGGCTGGAGGTATTGCGGAAGGTGTAGGTCTTCCCGGTCTCGCGGGGTCCCAGTTCGATCAGATTGTAGTTGGCCTCGACGAAGGGCACCAGCCGCAACAGCATCAGCCACCGCTCCCGCTCGCTCAGCCGATCGGGATTGAAGCCGATGGACTGGATCAAGAGGCCGATCCAGGTGTCGGTATCGAACAGGCGGCGTTTCTCGATATAATCGTCCAGGTCGAGGCGGGTGATCTGGAAGGGGCGGAACTCACGGATGAAGAAGGGATAGATGCGGCCCTTCAGTTCGTAGCGGGAGTCGTACTCGATGGTCATCGTGCCCCAGGCTCCGCCGGCCAGCAGCGCCTCGCCGTAGTCGGCCAGGACGCGCTGGCTGATGCGCACGAAGTTGTCCCCCAGCGCCGGCACCTCCGCCCAGTAGTGATCGCGGGCTTGGTCGAGCCGCACCTGTAACTGCCCCAGCAGAACGTACTCCCCCCGTTCCTTGATACGGCTCTTGATCAACTCGCGGGCCTCGCTCCCGGCATAGTGCTCGGTCAGCAGCCGGTCAATGCGCTGCTGGCCCGGGATCGGGTTGCCTGGGTCCACGTAGCGGGCGCACAGATACTCCATTACGTAGCGCGGGAACTCCTTGTAGGCCTCGTTCCAGCGCGTGAGAGGCTTCAGGACAACTCGGTCGCTCAAGTACTGCTGGGCCAGTGCGTCCACCCTTGCCGTCAGGGAAGTGTCCACCTTTCCTCCTCGGAGACCTTACAGGTCATCCAGTTCATATGGGGCGCAGCACCGCGCCGGGGACGACCATCTCGGCCAGGCTCAGCCCGCCGTGGGTGTAGCGGTCGGCGCGGGTGGTCTCCTCGCGGGTGAACCACCGCCGGCCTATCGCTACGGTGAACCGACCGTCGCGTAGATCAGAATACTCGAACGTCAGAGCGTCCTTCCGTAGGCGCGGGCACCGGCGTATTCCAAATCGTAGAGCCGCTGTTCGACGTACCAGTCCACCAGGCCGGCCAGCCCCGCCGGCGGGCTCATCTCCTGCGTGACGCGGTCGAGCAGGAAGGCCAGTTCGTCCAAGAAGAGGGCCAGGTCCCGGGCGCGGCGGCTGTACACCGTCTCGGGCCAGGCGGCCAGCGGCGGACGACGGCGCGCCCAGGCGAGGGCGACGCGGCCCAGTTCTTCGGCATTGGTCACGCCGGCCAGCAGCCGCCGGCCCAACCCGTAGACCACGGCCGGGGTCTCGGCGTCGGTCAGGATAGCGAGGAGGTCGGCGGGCCGGTCGGCCCCCAGAAGGGCCAGTGCTTCGTCCAGTTCTGTCTCGTCCAGCCCTTGCTCGGCGCGGACGATCAACGCCCTTCGCCAGGCAGGGTCTTCGTCCCACAGATACAGCGCGAAGTCCACCCACGGCTCCAATGGGCGTGGGTCGAAGGGGAGCAACGCACGTGTGACGGCGGCGATGTTGGCGACGCGCCGCCGGGCCAGCAACCGGCGCAGGTACAGGTAACGCATCAGTCCCCCCGGTGGCGCTTCGAACCAGGGGGCCAATTCCTCGGCGGGCGGGCCCGGGGCCAGGCGGGCTTGCTCCCGTAGCAGGGCCAGCCCCTCTTCGTCCCATTCTCCTTGCACCAGCAGCCGCAGGTAGCGGGTGAGCACCTGGGGAGGGTCTGGGACGCGGAAGGTCAGGTCGCTCACCGGAGTGGCCGGGTGGAGCGCGTGCAACACCAGAGCACGCAGGCAGTGGGTATCCAGGGGGACGCCGGGTCCCAGGGCGCGGCGCAGGTCGGCGTGGGCGGCCAGCACCGTGCCCAGGTGAGCGGCAAGGAACGGCTCGAAGTGGGCCACCGGCTCCGGCGGCCAGGTCTCGCGGGGCTTGAGGGCTTTGAGCACGCCAAGTAGGCTGAGGTCGAGGATCGCGTCGGCGCGGCGCACCACGTCGGTCAGGTAACTGAGGTCAAGGGTAGGGGACGCGGCGGAGAGGCGTGCGGGTGGGTGCGTGACCCAGACCAAATGGGGGCCGTCCGGCCCGTGGCGGCCATAGGCTTTGCGGAAGGCCAGGTCGTTGCCGTCGTAGCGAAAGACCGTCCAACGTCGCCCCTCGACTTCCAGGGCTTCTCCCAGACCGAGCAGCCCGGGCGGATCCAGCACGAAGGCCAGCCGCGCCTGGGGCGGCAGCCGGGCCAGTCGCTGCTCAAAGTAGTCGTACAGGGATTCTACCGTCATTCCTGTGCCTTATGCGCAATAGGCGACGTTGGGGTCGTTTTTGAATCGCTGAAATACTGATCGCACTGAATTCACTGAACGATGGGCTTCTTTCAGAGTTGTCAGCGAATTCAGCGTTTCAGTGGTTCGAGGGTTCCCAGCACATCGTCACCTTTTGCAACCACTGTGCAGCGGTCCAGGTCGCCCTCCAGGTAGCGGCGGATGACGCGCAGGTGGGCCTGGGCAGAGACCTCTTCTTTGGCAGACATCTTGCGCCGCTCTTCTTTGGTGGGCAACCGCCAGCGGCCGGTGCGCTCCTCCCGCCAGAAGTTCTCCTCCAGGATTTGATCCAGCGACTTAGCGATGGCGGCATCGCGGGTGGCGACCTGCCACTTGGGGATCAGGTCGCCGGTGGTCTGGGGCTCGTTCCCCAGGAGGCCCGACAGCCAGGCGATGGCGGAGGCTTCGTCTTCGACGATCAGCCCCAACCCGCCCTCGATCACCTGCTCCCCGCGCAGGTACCAGCGCCCCTCGACCTGCTTGAAGATGATGTGCCGGATGGTTGCCGGGCCGCCGCAGCGGTCGCAGGTCGTGCCATAGAGCCGGTCGAACTCCTCCTTCACCGCCGCTTTGATGCGCTCGAATGCCCGTTTGAGCGCCTCTCCGTCAACGGGGGTGCAGTAGTTGTAGGCGATGTGCGTCGCGGCCGGGGAGAGATCGTTGAGGATGGCGTAGCGAGGGCCCGGCCGAGCGTCGTGGACCAGGTGCAGCGCCTCGGCCGGGGGATGGGCGCACATCAGCGCGGCCACGCCCGTCATCCCGGAGCCGCAGAAGAGGTCGAGGATCAGGTCGCCGGGGTCGGTGTAGTGCAGGATGTAGGGGACGATGCCCTGAGGCGGGACCTTGGTGTAATAGGAGTGAGCATCGTAGAACCGCGTGGCCTTGGTGGCCTTCACCGGCGCGGCGAAGGGTGGCCGGCGGTAGGTGTCGGTAGTGGGGTCGTAGGGGGTGGCGTGGCGGGAGAGAAACGTAGAGAGATTCTGAATGGTATCCATTGATCTGAGTGTGCCCCATCTGATGTCAGGCGATCTAGATGCGACCTATTCTTGCTACGAAGTCAGTGACCAAGTCGCGCAGTTGTCTCCTTCGTTCAAAGTGCTCTATCAAAGAGACGATCTTTGCGTCTTTGGTTTCGCCCGTGAGGTCATCATACTGGACCCTGAGGCCGTGTTTACCCCTGAGATCATAGCAGAACACGCGAAGGCTGTTATCATCAAAAAAGGCGGACAATTCCATCCTTAGCCGGACAGTGTCCCTGGCGAGTGATTGGCAGATGTATCTATCTGTACCATCTAGAAGTTGCTGCCACGCAATGTCGCTACGGAGCAATGTAGCACAGCGGCCCATCAGGCTCTCAACCAAATCCCTCATCTCTTCACCTTCAAGCTGGCTCAGTGATATGCCAAGCTGAAGATGCTCTAGGAGACTGCTGAGTTCCTGCTGACGGCGGAAGAAGAACAAGAGCTTGCTCCGAACGACCCGTTGCAGTTGACGAATATGCTCCTTCTGTTCCTCCGAGAGAGGCTGCTCTTCTTCCGTCGGTTGACCTTGCCCAGGATGGTATTCGATAGACAGATAGTCATCACGCCCAGTCCATTGCAGATGTATGCGAGGGCGGCGCATTAAGTCTACCCGATGTTCTTGGCCTAGATCTGGCATTGTGCATGCACCTCCAATAGGGCACAATCTGACGTCAGAAGCAAGGGTTGAAATCTGCTGTAGTGCAGCCTGTGCACGACTGCCGGGCCACAGAGCACAGTGAGCAGATAGTCAGGGTGAGCTGCAGACAGTGTCTGCTTGTCCGACTGACCTCGCTCGTGCCGGGCTATGACATAGTCATTCCAGCAGTGCCGCAACCGGTCCACGAGTGGAGGTTCCCTAATGATTTCTGATAGACCGTCTGCATCATTGAGTAGGCACCGGCGGCCTCGAAGTTGCCTAGCCTACTTGTGATTGACTTCCCAGAGGTTGGAATCGCGTGGACCAAGTAGGCTATCTATGTAGTCCCTGACAGCGTGGAGCCCTTTCCGATCCAGCCTATCGATCTGCGCGAGAATATCCGGCACTCGTACCTCTCGTGGCAAGACGCCGTTGGAGTGGCTGTCTTCTGGGATCTCGATTCGCCTGGACCATTTATCTGATCGTTCCCCTCGATCTCGCCTACGCATTCTTGACCTCCCATCCTAGTTTCTCGGCGATGGTGCCGTTGATCGGGCATTCCGGGTGCGGACACTCGCGGTAGCAGTGAAGCCGTTGCTGTTCGGTGCGCACCCAATCCTGATACTGCTTCAGGACGCTATGGATCCGCCGCAGCCGCATATCGGCGCGGGCGTCATCTCGCTCAGCCTCGAGTAGCGCTTCCTCCATCTCCCCCGGCGTCAGACCGAACTGGACGGTATCTTCTGTCTCAGTGATGCCCAGGTGGACGTCAGCAGCGATTAGCACGACCTGCACAGCGCACTTTGGCCCCCAAGGTTCGCCGAAGTACCGGTCGGCGATGAAGTCGAGGTAGTCATAGCCCTCCTGATAGCGTGAGGGTTGGAAATTGGGGAAGCGTTTGAAGTACTCGCTACGTTTGGCCACAGTCTCGAGCCGGCGGTCCTGGGTCATCAGGAAGGTCTTGCGCCGGTGGGCCGCCGGGGCAATCTCCGGTCCCATCTGGGGAAGCACCTGCAGTTCAACCCAGGCGGCGAAGCCTTCGTTGAGGATGATGACGCTGTGTGACAGGGCCTCAAGCGCCCGCCGGTACGCTCCGTATAGTTGGTATGGGTAAGGCCGGGCTAATCGGGCCGCATCAGCCCGGCGTAGGAAACCGTGCCGATAGAGAATTGCCAGTTGCCTTCCCAGCCGCGTCTGAGTATAGAAAAAGCCATGGCCGTACTTCTCGTGGAGTAGATAGGCGGCTATGTTCTGGTTCAACAGCAAGTCGTTGGCTCCTCTGTCATATCCGGCAATGTAAACGAGATTCTGGGCGATGCTCTCCTCGTAAAGCGGATGCAGGTCTGCCCAACGCCGCCCCAGGTCGGGGTCAAAAGGGACGCGGCAACCATGTCGGGGTGAGTAAAGCGGGGCAACGTTGGCCAGGATCTGCTTGAGCAACGGTAGGTTCTGTTCTCTCTCGCGCCGGGCTGCTGCCACCGCCGCCCGCAGCCGTCGCGCCACCTCGGGGGGATAGACCAGTTCGACATAGTCTTCCGGTGTCATCAGATGGAAGGGAATGGACT
>QMOC01000179.1 GCA_003648085.1 Chloroflexota bacterium | reverse complement strand
CTCCTCCGACCCGCCGCACAACTCCCACACCTTCGAGAGCAGGATGCCCCGATACTCCAGACCATCCCCCATCCACGGATCGTCTATGGTCTGATCCTCGGCATACTTCTCGATCAGGGCGGCATCGAACTGGCACTCATCGCCTACGTTGGGATCGGCGATGTCGCCCGTGACCTTGAGGATCACGTCCCCCGTCGGAGCAGACAGCCCAGTCTCCTCGGTTGGCTCTGGGGTTGATGTAGGTGGTTGTGGGGTGGCGGTAGGGGGCCGGGGCGTAGCAGTGGGTGGCTTAGATGTGGCGGTGGGCGCCATAGTGGGCTTCCCACACGCGCTCAGCAGCAGCACCGCGACCAACATCAGGGGTATCCACATCTTCTTGAACATTTTCCCTATCCTCCTTAACATAATGATTTTTGGACTGTACGCAGGTTAACGCCTGCGTGCATCCCGAACCCATATTTTACGCTCACTGTTGCTCCGCGATATTCTTGTCCACGACAGCCTTGGCCTCATTCAGCGCCTCTTGAGGCGTGGCCGCCCCCAGTTCAACCTTCTCTACTGCCTGGCGCAGCGCCCCGTCGCTGGTGCCCAACGCCGGGAAAACGGGGATGGCATAGGAGTACTGCAACGCCTCAATGGGCACGCGCTGCAACGGATGCTCCTCCAGGTAAACCTGGAGGTCCGGCCACTCCAGCGCGTCCTTGTAGATAGGCACGTAGCCGCTATGCGTGGAAAGGTGGAGAGAACCATCTGGGCTGGTCATGAACTTGACGAACTCCCAGGCTGCATCCAAGATAGCCTGATCGTCGCTGCGAAAGATGACCAGGCTCCCACCGCCGACGGGCTCGACCGGGTCACGGCCGGCGATGGCGGGGATGGGCGCTACGCCGAGATCGAAGGTGACCTCCTCGGCCGCGCTCGGGATTCCGGCGCAAGAGCGGAGCAGCATCCCCAGTTTACCGGCCAAAAAATCACCTTTGGCCTCCTTATGCTGGGCGGGGGGCATAATCTGGTACTTGTTGACCATATCCCCCCACAGTTGAAGCATCTCCACCGCCTCCGGGCTGTTATAGAGCACTTCCGTCTGCTCTTCGTTAACGATCTGCGCCCCATTCTCCAGGAACATAGCACTGATGTACCAGTGAGTGTCCCTGTGCGTGTTGAAGCCCCACTGGTCAACCTCGCCGTTGCCATCAGTGTCCTGGGTCAACGCCTGACCGTACTCGATGACCTCATCCCAGGTCGTGGGCGGGCGGTCCGGGTCAAGCCCGGCGGCAGCGAAGAGGTCACGGTTATAGTAAAGCACCGGCACGCTGTTATTAAACGGCATGCTCCAGATTTGACCACCGGCAGAGTTATACTCCCACAAGGCATCGTAAATCTGCGAACGGTCAATTCCGTTGGCACCCTCGGTGAAATCGGTGATGGGGACGATGGCACCGGTTTTCCCCAGCAGCGGCGCACCGCCCAGGTGAGCCACCTGGGGCAGCGTCTGCTCGGCGTAGATGGCGTTCCACACCTTGCCCATAATCTCGCCGTAACTCCCCTGGTAAGTGGCATTGACGTGGATGTTCGGGTGGGAAGCGTTGAACTGTTCTACAAGGGCCTCGACTGCTTCCCCTGTCTTGCCGCTGAGGGCATACCAGAATTCCAATGTGATGACCTGCTCCTCCGTCGGCTCCGCACCTGCGGTGGGGGTCGGTTCGGACTGTTCCCTGCCGCAGGCCGAAAGCAAGGCCAGGCCGAGCACCAACCCGATCAATAGTAAGTTTCTTTTCATCGTTCAACCTCCTGATCAATTGTGATATTGGGCCTCATGCCCCCTTAAGACCGGTGGTAGCAATGCCTTCCACGAAGGACTTCTGGACGAAGAGGTAAAATAGGACGATGGGCACCGAGACGAAGACCGTCGCGGCCATAAAAATTCCCCATTGGGTGCCCCCCTCCTGGCTGACGAAATAGCGCAGGCCGATCTGGAGCGTGCGCATGTGCTCGCTGGTCGTGACGATGAGCGGCCAGAGATAGGAGTTCCAGTTGCCCATAAAGGCGAAAAGGGCCTGGGAAGCGACGATGGGCTTGGATAGAGGCAACAGAACCTGCCAGAGAAAGCGCAGTCGGCCACAGCCATCCAGTTTGGCCGCGTCCTCCAATTCCCGGGGCAGTGTCATAAAGTATTGGCGCATCATGAAGACGCCAAAGGCGTTCGCCAGGAAGGGCACGATCAGCGCCTGGTAGGTATCCAGCCAGCGCAGCGTCTTGAGCACCAGGTAGGAAGGCACCAGCGTCACCTGCGTGGAGATCATCGTCGTGCTGAGAAACAAGGCGAACATCACATCTTTGCCTTTGAACTCCATGCGGGCGAAGGCGAAGGCCGCCAACGAGCAGGTGATCAACTGGCCGATAGTCACAGCCAGGGCCACTACCGCGCTGTTTAAGAAGTACCGCCCGAAGGGAGCCGCGTTCCACGCCTCGACGTAGTTTTGAAAACGCCAGGTCCGAGGAATCCAGTTCGGCGGGTAGGCAAAGACCTCATCGGAGCCTTTGAGAGAAGTGGAGAGCATCCAGATGTAAGGAAGCATCACCGCCACCGCTGTGATACCTAAGACAATATACCAAAAGATTGCAAAGACCGTTTTGCGTGCTCGTTTGGAACGTAGCATAACGCCCTCCTACTCGTAGTGAATGCGCGAGCCCACCACCTTGAACTGAATCAGGGTAAGGATGAACAAGATGACGAAGAGCACGCAGGCGACGGCCGATGCCCGCCCCATAGCGAAGTTCTCAAAAGCCTGCTGGTAGAGATAGTAAGTGATGGTGGTCGTGGCTCCCAGCGGGCCACCCTCGGTCATAACGTGCATTTGGGTGAAGGCTTTGAGGGAGTTGATGATGCCGATGACCAGGACGTAGAAAGTCGTCGGTCCCAATAGCGGCCACGTGATCCTCCAGAAACGCGCCCATCCGCCTGCGCCGTCTATCTCCGCCGCCTCGTACAAGGTGGTGGGAATGGACTGCAACCCGGCCAGGAAGATGACGATGTTGTAGCCCATCCCGTGCCAGATGCCCATCAGGATCAGCGCAGGCATCGCCAGGTGCGGGTCGCGCAACCAGCGCAGCGGTGAGAACCCCAGTTTCAGCAGGATACTGTTGAGCAAGCCGTAATCGGCCGGGTGGTAAATCCACAGCCAAATGACGGAGATAGCCGCCGTGGAGGTGATAGTGGGCAGGAAATAGGCGGTGCGAAAGAGGCTCACGCCCCGAAGGCGCTGATTGAGCAGCACGGCTATGGCGAGGGAGATACCCATGTTCAGCGGGACGCCCAGCGCGTAGTAGAAACTGTTGCGGATGGAGCGGAAGAACTCCGGAGCGCCTATCTCATCGGTGAACAGATAGTGATAGTTCTCCAACCCGGTGAACGAAGGCTTGAAAGGCAAATTCCAGTGAGTGAGACTGGCGTAGAAGGAAAAGAAAAGCGGGAAGAAGACAAATGTGGCGAAGATGACGATACTGGGAAGAAGGAATAAGTAGGCGGAGAGGGTCTCCTCACCCCAGCGATGCCACCAGTTGCCCCGTTGTCTTGCCAGCGCTGTCATCTGATCACCTCCCCACTCATCCTGCGGAAGCCGACGTTGTGAGCAGGCGGGCGGTCTCTGCCACACTGCTGATCAGCAGTCGTTTCACCCGCCCGAATTCCAAATGAGTCAGTTGGCCCCCCTTGATCTCCAACGTGACGACGCCGCTGAAGCCGGCTTGGACCAGCGCGGGAAGCCAGGTATGGTACGGCACCCGCCCATAGAGAAGCGGGTAATGGTCTATCCCATCCTCATTTATATCATGCAGATGGGCGTGGACCACGCGGCGCAACCAGGAAACGTCGGGTGTGTCAGTGTGACCGGCTCGCGCGTCGTGGCCCAGGTCCCAGCAGACGCCCGCCCGCCGATCGTCGAGTTGGGTGACGATGTGCAGCAACTCCTCGCGGACAGGCCCCACGCGGTACCCCCCCGGGTTGGGAATAAGGTTCTCCAGCGCCGGCGTCAGGTCTGGGTAACGGGTCAGTACCCACTCTAGGAAGGCTATTGTGTCGGACCGGAGCATCTCGGGAGTACGTTCCTTATCCGGCCCGGCCCCGTGGACGACGACGATGGTCGGCGCGAAGCGGGCAGCGATGTCGAGCATCGGCGTGTAGGCGGCCTGAATCTCATCACGCTGCTCCCCGGCGAAGCCGATGATGGTGTACGGCGGCAAGTAGGGGGCGTGGAAGCACAATTTGAACCCCAGCCGACGACAATCCTCCATCAGCGGCAGGAAACGCGGCCAGTCAGGGTCGTACTCCCACAGTTCGAACTCCAGCGCGCGCAGCCCCGCTGCCTGCAGCGGCTCCAGAAAATCCGGCAGCGCATCGCCGTAGGCCCAGCGCGGGTGCATGCTGAATCCGACTTCCGCTCGGCTCATATCCTCTCCCTCACTCCAACCAGGCCGCGAGCCACCGCCGCCAGGTCAAGTCCGTTGACCCGCTCCACCTCTGCCAGAAGTGCCCGATCCAATGCCCCGACCCCCTGGAGCGCTCCGCAGATCGCCCCGGCGATGGCCCCGATGGTGTCGGTGTCGCCACCGATGTTGGCCGCGTAGCGCACGGCCCGCATCGGGTCGCCCTCCGCCAGCACCACCAACCCAAAGGCCGTCGGAACGCTCTCCGTCACCGTCAGGTCCACACCGACATATGCATAGAGCGTCTGCAGGGCCTCCGCCTCGCTGTCGGCCTGGCGCACCAGGCGCAGCGCCAACTCGATCCGCTTCTCCAACGGAGGCGTCCAAACCCAGGCGCCGAACGCACGCCCGCGCACAGCCCCCTCCATCCCCGCCTCCAGCACCCCCTCCAGGGTAGCGTCCTCGCGCATCGCCTCGGCCACGGCGCAGGCCACGGCCGCGGCAGCCGACAGCGCCAGCGAGGTGCCGTGGGTGGGGAGACCGGCCTCCACCGCATCGGCCAGCGCCCCCTCGAAATCCCCGGCCCGGACGATCCCCACGGGGGCGACGCGCATCGCCGCGCCGTTCGTCTTGCCCGCGCGGCCAGACTCGCGGGGGGCGACGCCGGCCCGCAATGCTTCCAGCGCCCGCCGTGTGCTGGGGCCGGCGTAGAGCGAGAGTCGCCTCCCCTGGGCCTCAGCCCAGTTCAGCAATGCCCGCGCCATCGCCTCTGCGCTCATCCGCCCAGCGTGCAGGTAGACCCCGGCCAGCGCCAGCGCTTGCTCCGTGTCGTCGGTCACACGGCCGGGGGACATCGCGCTGTGGGGGTGCCAGGCCGGCGCAGCGACCAGCCCCTCCACCCGCCCGTATTCGGCCGCGATCTGCTCCGGCGTCAGGAACTCGGTGGGACACCCCATCGCGTCCCCCAGCGCCAGCCCGGCCAGGCAGCCGTGAGCCTTTGCAAATCGCGAATCACGTTTCATTCTCATGGTGCTCCAGTACCGCTTGGGCGGTGACGGTGTCGGTGATCAGGACGTTCAGATAGCCGCCGCGCAATGCGCCCAGGATGGCGGTCATTTTCTCCTTCCCTCCGGCAACGCCTATGACATGATCCAGTGCTTTTAACTGATCCAACGAAATGCCGATAACGCCTGCCTCCAAGATGCACTGCCTGCCATAGATGTCGAAGAAGCGCCCACACAGGTCCCCCATTGCCCCTCGTTCTTCCAGTTCCTGGAGCAGTGTCTGAGCCATGTACTCGGCGAAGAACATCGAGGACTGGCGTTGGAAGGCGAAATGTCCGATACCCACAAGGGCCACATCCAACGTCTCCCAGCCTTCCATCACCAGTTTCACATCTGGGTGGTTGAGCAGTGCATCTCGGGCCTGGGTATCACCGACGAAGGCCGGGGCGTAAAGCGCCTGCCAGGTGCCGCCGAAGGCCTCTGCCATTCGCCGCGCCAGGTCGTTCACCTGGAATGAGGGAGACACCTGGCCTATACCGCCGATGAGGGGAACGGCGTGAATGGCCACCTGGCGCTCATTGTTGAG
>QMOC01000178.1 GCA_003648085.1 Chloroflexota bacterium | reverse complement strand
GTCACCAGCCCGATCCGCACCCCTGTCCCTGCTGCTGACAGGGTCGTCTTGAGTCTGCTGACCGAGTTGCCGCCCCGTCCCTTCGACTACACCGTGGTCAACTCCACCCCCCCGCGCCGGGTGCCCAACGCCATCCGCACCTTTTGGGTCACCGACGGTGCGACCGGCGAACGACGGGAGACACCGGCACGCCTGCGCGTGCAGACCGAGCACGTCGCAATGTGGGTCGAGGAGGGGGTGTGGCACGACGTGCGGCAGTTGGAGGAGGCGGCGGATTTCTTCGAGACGCAAGTCTACTCCACCACCCGCGCCGCCTTCGGCTCTGAATGGACGCCGGGGGTGGACAACGATCCGCACATCGTCATCCTGCACGCCACCGGCCTGGGCGAGGGGGTGATGGGCTACACCTCCAGTGCCGACGAATTCCCCCGCGCCCTGTACCCCTTCTCCAACGAGGCTGAGATGATCTACGTCAGCGCCGACTACGCCGAGGTAGGGAGCCCGGCTTACTACGCTCTGCTGGCTCGCCAGTTCCAGCGCCTCATCCAGTGGCACCACGACCGGAACGAGGATCGCTGGGTCAGGGAGGGATTGGCAGAACTGGCCGTCCGGCTGAACGGGTTCGATCCGGGCAGGCTGGAACGGACCTATTTGGAGCATCCTGACACATCGCTCACCGCCTGGGAGGAGGAAGATGCTGCTGCTCACCGGGGGGCAGCCTACCTCTTTGCCATCTACCTCCACGAGCGTTTTGGCGACGCGGGCACGCGGGCACTGGTGGCCCAGCCGCTCAACGGGGCCGCCGGCTTCGACGCGACAATGACCGAACTGGACGCCAATCTCACCTTCGAGGATTTTTTTGCTGAGTGGCTGGCAGCCAACTACCTGGATAGCGAGTCTAGGGGGAGCGACCCTCGTTACCGCTACACCACGCTGAATCTGGAACGCCCCACACCAGCGGCCATTTATGAGAACTATCCGATCACGGTGGAGACATCCGTCCACCAGTTCGGCGCGGATTACATCCTCCTTCGGGGCGACGACGATCTCCGTGTCCACTTCATCGGGGCGATGAAAACACCCCTGCTGGATCTGCTCCCCCACAGCGGGCGTTACTTCTGGTGGTCGAACCGCGCCGACGAGTCACTGACCACACTCACGCGGGCCTTCGATCTCTCCGGCATCGAGCGGGCGACGCTGACTTACTGGACATGGTACGATATCGAGCGAGGCTACGACTATGCCACCGTCGAGGTCAGCACCGATGGCGGGGAGCGGTGGCAGGTGCTCTCCACCCCCTCCGGCACCAGCGCCGACCCCCACGGTAATAATCCTGGCCGGGGCTACACCGGGCATAGTGGGGGTTGGGTGCGCGAGAAGGTGGACCTGACCCCCTACATCGGGGGCGAGGTGCTGGTGCGCTTCGCCTACCTGACCGACGCAGCGGTCACCGGTGCCGGCTTCGTGCTCGACGACATTGCCATCCCCGAAATTGGCTACGCTGACGATGTAGAGAGGGGAAAGGGTGGGTGGAAGGCGGCCGGCTTTGTGCGCAGCGATAATTTCGTGCCCCAACGCTACCTGGCGCTTCTCATCGGCCTGGGCGATACCATCACTGTCGAGCGACTACCGGTGGGAGAAGATCGGACGGCGGATTGGACGGTTCCGCTAAGCAGCGAAAACTTGCGCGAAGCAGTGCTTGTGCTCTCCGGGTTGGCTCCCCTCACCACCCATCCGGCGTTATACCACCTGACGATTGAGGGTTATGATAGATGAGAGAGGAAACAAAGGTGCTCCCGGTAAAATATCTGATTGAGGCTCTGCCCACTGTTCTGAGTTGGACTGGCGGCAATGTCGAGGTACATGGCGTCGTCGCCGATTCGCGCCGCGTGTGTCCCGGCGACCTCTTCGTCGCCATCCCTGGCCTCAACGTGGACGGCCATCGCTTCATCGCTGAGGCTGTAAGTGAGGGCGCGGTGGCCGTCGTCGGTGAGCGGGCCCCGCAGGAGTTGCCAGGGCTGCCCTGGGGAGCCTTCACCTATGTGCGTGTCCCCGATGCGCGGGAAGCCTGGGGCTGGCTGTGCGCCGCCTGGTACGGCTTCCCCTCCCGTAAGATGACCCTCATCGGCGTCACCGGCACCGACGGCAAAACCACCACTGTCAACCTCATCTACGCCGTCTTGCGTGCTGCGGGTCTCAACGTCGGGATGATCAGCACGGTCAATGCCTGCATCGGTGAGGAGGAGATTGACACCGGCCTCCATACCACCACCCCCGACCCGCCCGACATCCAAGCGTATCTAGCCCGCATGGTGGAGGCCGGAACCACCCACGCTGTGCTGGAGGTCACCTCCCACGGGCTGGCCCAGCATCGCGTGGCCGGGTGCGACTTCGACGTGGCCGCCGTGACGAACATCACCCACGAGCACCTTGATTTCCACGGGTCGTTGGCGGCCTATCAGCAGGCTAAAGCCAGCCTGTTTGATGGGTTGGCGCGCTCCTTCCGCAAACCGGGCGTGCCCAAGGCTGCGGTCTTGAACCGGGACGACAGTTCCTACGAGTACCTCTCCCCCATTCCCGCCGATCGGCGGGTGACCTACTCGGTGGACGGGGAGGCCGACGTGGTCGCCCGCGATGTGGTGTACGGCCCCATGGCAACCCGGCTCACGATCCGGCTGCCGGAGGGCGAAGTGGCGGTGGAGACGGCGCTGGTGGGGGCCTACAACGTGAGCAACGTCCTCGCGGCGGCGGCGGTGGGCGTGGCGTTGGACCTGCCGCCCGAAGCCATCGCCTCCGGAGTGGCAGCAATGCGGGGAGTGCCGGGGCGGATGGAGCGGATTGAGGCCGGGCAGGATTTCCTGGCTATTGTGGACTTCGCCCATACCCCCTGGGCGCTGGAACAGGCGCTGAGGACGGCACGCACGATGGCCGGTGAGCACGGTCGCGTGATTGTGGTCTTCGGCTGCGCGGGCCTGCGCGATCGGGCCAAACGGGAGATGATGGGGCACGTGGCAGGACGGCTGGCCGATCTGGTCATCATCACCGCCGAGGATCCCCGCACCGAGAGTTTGGAGGAGATCATGGCCGCGAGCGCCGTCGCAGCCAGGGCGGAGGGCAAACGGGAGGGGGTAGACTTATGGCGCGTGCCCGATCGGGGGGAGGCGATCCGCCTGGCGTGTCAGATAGCCCAACCTGGCGACGTGGTCATCGCCTGCGGCAAGGGGCACGAGCAGAGCATGTGTTTCGGCACGACGGAGTACCCCTGGGACGATCGAGAGGCGATGCGGCTGGCGCTGCGCGGCGAGACTCTCGATACGCTGCCGACGGCCAGGGATTTGTAGGGCACCATCCCGCCTTACTCAAGTAAACTGCCCTCCCGCAGACATTGCTGCCTGCGGGAGGGCAGGATTTTCTCCAACTACTCTTCTCGCCTGCTACCGGCGCCGCCGTTCGTCAGCATCCCAGGTGTCGGGGAGGATGACCGGCGGTGCGGTTGGGGTGAAGGTAAAGTCGGCCCTGGTCCCTCCGCTGACTATTACTGCGGTGATTGCCCTATCGGTCCCGCAGGCGTTCTCCACGTCCAGCGTGACCACGTAAGGGCCGGTCTCCGTGTAGGTATGGCTGACCACGTTTAACCCGACGCCGATTTGCTCAGGTGTGCCGTCGCTATCGAAGTCCCAGGTGTAGGTGATAGGCCGGGTGCCGTTGACGGTGGCGGTAAAGTACGCCGCCTCTCCCAGTACCACCGAGTTGTTATCCTCCAGGTTGGTGATCTCCGCCGGAATGCAGGCCGGAGAGGTCACCGTGACCATGATGGAAGCGGTGTCGGTCCCGCAGTCGTTCTCCACTTCCAATGTGACCGTGTAGGTGCCCGTCATCTCATATGTGAAGGTCGGGTTGGTGTCCGTGCCACCTCGTGTACCGGCACCGCCGAAGTCCCAGTTGTAGACGATGGGTGGGGTGCCCTCGGCCGTGGCGGTAAAGTGCATCGTCTCACCCAACTCTACTGGACTATCGCTGTCCAGAGCGGTGATCTCCACCGGAGCGCAGGGTGGGTAGTTCCGCAGCACCAGCGGCAGATAGACGGCGGAGCCGCCAACTCTCTTGGAGACAATGACCTCACCACCGCAGTTGTGCACCGTCATCCTCACATTATACCCCACCTCTTCGCCGGTGTAAGTGTGAGTCACGACCGAAATCTGCGCCCACACATCGGTCTGCACCACCGGAGGTGTGCCGTCACCGAAATCCCAGGTATAATCAATGGGCAGACCGCCTTGCTCCACGCTTCCTGTGAAGACAAGTGTAGCACCCGCTGTAATCGGTCCCTGCGGTGCGAAGTCGAAGTCTGCACCCTTTATATTGATGCATCCTTCAACCACCTCCAATGTCACGTCCACATCCACCGCCGGATCGTCCAGATCGTTGCTCGCGACCCGCAGCGTAGTGGTGTGGGTACCGGGGCCTACTCCCATGCTGTTGAAGATGACCTCCACGCTGCTCTCCCCCGATGGGGATATGACGCCGCTCGTGGGTGCTTCTTCCAGCCAGGTAACCGTCGGCATCTCTACCAGCCTCCAGATCAGATCGGTAGTGGCGTCAGCACCGTTGCTGATGGTCAGGTGGCGCGGTTTCGTCTGCCCGGCACCCACGTTGGGATTCAGCACGGCGCTCAGCGAGAGCGGCTCTACGCCAATGACCGGCTCACCCAGAACGGCGACGTCCGCGCTGGCGGTTGACACGCTCGCACCGGCGCAGTTAGTGGCCGTCATCACCACGTGATAAGTATCGCTGGCGGTGTAAGTGTGCTGCACAACGTAGGTATGCGCGTACACCCAGTCGCTCTCCACCGGAGGAGTGCCATCGCCGAAGTCCCAGATGTAGTTGATGGGGATAGTGCTGGCGGGATCCACCGTGGCAGTGAAGGTGGCCGGCTTATTTACCCTCGGCTCCGTCGGCGTGATGATGGCCGCATCGGAGACGGGGATGCAACTGGTCACTACTAGCGTCACACCCACACCCACCACCAGCTCATCCGGATCATTGCTGCTGATCCGCAGCATGGTATTGTAGGTACCGTTGCTCAGGCCGGTGGCGTCGAAGGTGACGTTCACCGTGTCGCTCATCGCCGGGGCCAGCGTACCATTGCCTGGCGATTCGCTCAACCAGGTCGCTGCCGGAGCCTCTGCCAGGTGCCAGTTCAGGTCGGCAGTGGCGGTGGGGGCATTGCTGATGGTCAACTGGCGCACTGTCTGACCACCCGGCTCCAATACAGCACTTAGCGAGAGTGGATCTACCTCGATGTCCGGTTCAAATGTTCGCGTCGTAAGCACACTGCTGTCGCCGACGGCGGGGTTGGAGTGCGAGGTAACAGTGACAATGGCGACGTCGAAGTCACCGCATTGAGCAGCGAGCGGGATGGTCACCGTGACGACCACATCGGCACCCGCGCCCGAGGCCAGGTCGCCGGTGTCAGTGGTGGAGAGGGCGGTGGGCCAGACGTTGCCGCTCACGGTGACGGTGAAGGCGTCGGTGCAGTTGCCGGTGTTGGTCACCCGCAGCGTGTAGGTCACCGTCTCGCCTGGATTGGCCGCTTTGGTGTCCGTCGGCGGCGTCACCTCCACACCGTAGACCGCGTTGGCCGACGTGGTCAGCATGCTGCTGTCACTGATGGCGGGGTTGGAGTGCGAAGTTGCTGTGACGGTGACGGCGTCGAAGTCGCCGCATTGAGCGGTGGGCGGGATGGTCACCGTGACAACTACGTCCGTGCCCCCGCCTGCGGCCAGGCTGCCGGTGTCGGTGATGGAGAGCGTGGTGGTCCAGACGTTGCCGCTTGCGGTGACGGTGAAGGCGTCGGTGCAGTTGCCGGTGTTGGTCACCCGCAGCGTGTAGGTCACCGTCTCGCCGGGGTCGCCCGACCGGGCGGCGGTGGGCGGCGTCATCCCCACACCGCACACAGTGTTGGCCGACGTAGTCAGCACGCTGCTGTCGCTGATGGCGGGGTTGGAGTGCGAGGTGG
>QMOC01000177.1 GCA_003648085.1 Chloroflexota bacterium | reverse complement strand
GTCGGGGGCTCATCGCGCGCGACGAGATCATCGTCGCGACGATATTGGCGCTATCATGAAAGCCGTTCAGGAAGTCGAACGCCAGGGCTGTAGCGATAAAGGCAATCAGCAATGGTGACATAGGTTAAATTATAGCACATAGATAGGACTGGGCAAGCACTTCCACGGGCCCTTTATTGGGTCACTCCGGCAAGTGCATGGTGGATAGTTCCGCACTGGGAGGGGTTGGTAGACGCTGTGCAGTCAGATGGCAAAAGCCTTGACGGTGTCTCGGTGGATGCCGTAGGCATCATCGGGGATGAATCACTTGCAGGCAGAACAGGAGAATGTGTGGCAATGTCTCCTCTCCAGCGATGGCGAGAGGGGGACGGATTCCGGGGAGAGCACGTCGGATTCGCCTCGCGGGAACGCCCTCCTCCGGGCTCTGCTCCCGCCGGATGTGCCCCCGGCAACCTTTCAGCGCAGCAAGAAACTCAGCACTGTGATCAAAATCCCCAGCAGAGTAAATGCTGCGAGTGTCCAGTTGCGGAAGCGTGTGCTCATCTGCTCCAGACTCGTCTCCAAGCGGTCGAAGCGCTGATCTATCTGTGCGAAGCGTTGATCCGCGTACAACCGCAAGTCGTCAATGCGCTGGTTGAGTTGCGCACTCGTTTCTTCGATGCGCTGGTTAAGTTGCGCACTCGTTTCTTCGATGCGCTGGTTGAGTTGCGCACTCGTTTCTTCGATGCGTTCACCATTGCGCCGGATGGCATCCTCCAGTCGCTGTATTTCGCTGTGAATGAACTCCTCGAAGTAAGGCGGCACACGCTCGCGCTCCCGTCGCACGACCTATAGCAACGCTGTTTCCAGCCGTGGATATAATCGCGCCTGAAGCACATCCAGCGTGGTTTCATCTAGCAATATTGTGCTCTGGGCCATCAGGTTACCTCCGATGTGGGATAGCCTCCAGATGGAATCATTATACCAAATTTCCTCAGGCTGAGCAATCTGGCAAATACCCAGAGGGGGTATGCAGGTGGCAGGTGTCATTCAGCAGGGCGATGGTGAAGGTGCCGTCGTCCTCGGCGTCGAAAACGTTCACCGCGCAGGTCTCCTGCCGCAGCCGCCAGAAGTGCTCGTTGCCCAGCCCCAGTACGGCGCAGAGCAGCACGCGGTTGACGACGGTGTGGGAGACGAGGGCGACGGATTGCTCCGGATGGCGGGCGATCACCTCGTCCAGCGCAGCCACGACCCTCTTTCGCACGACGTCGAGACTTTCCCCGCCGGGGAAGTGCACGGTGTGGGGGGCTTCCAGCCAGGCCCGGTAGAGGTTCGGGTAGCGCTGCGCCACCTCATTGGGCGAGAGCCCCTGCCATTCGCCGAAGTCAATGTCCAGCAGTCCTTCCAGCGGGCGAGCGGTCAGCCCCTGGATGCGGGCAATGGCCTCGGCAGTCTGCATAGCGCGGCACATAGGGCTGGCGTAGACGGCGGTTACCGGCCAGCGGGCGGCCAGGTAGCGCCCGGTCGCCTCTGCTTGCCTCAGCCCAGTCTCATCCAGTTCTACATCGGCCCGGCCCCGGAAGCGCACCTCTCGGTTCCAGGCCGTCTGGCCGTGGCGGATAAGTACGATGCGCGTCATTTGCTCGTTTTCCTCCTCCACTGTTTCTTTGCGCTTACGCGCCGCCAGAGATGCCGCCAGGCGGCGAAGTGGGCCAGGATGAAGCCGTCGAAGTCCCGCACACCGCGTATCAGGCGCACCGGCCCGTGTTCGCTGGGGTCCACCACCAGCCGGCCGATGCGCAAGTCGTCGAGGGTCGAGGTGACGTACACCTGCTCGTATTCAAACAATTCCGGGTGCGTGAGGGGTAGTGCGGCAACCGACGCCCACATCGCAAAGCCGTCATCACGGAACCAGAGCCGCATCAACGCGAACCAGAAGCGGGTCTTACGGACGATGAGCCGTGAGACGGGGTCGCCCAATGCCTGAAGCGTAGCAAACTGGGGGCTGCGGAAGACGGCGGTGAGGCCGGCCTGGCCGGTGGCTATCGTGACGGGGCAGTCGGCGTGGATGGCCAGATAGGCCGCTTGGGGATCGAGCGAGAAGTTGAGTTCCGCCAGCCGGTGTCCACTCCAGACCAGTGGTCCGGTCGCGCCACCCAGCAGGTAGAGACCACGCAGTTTCTTGAAGAAGTCGGGGTCGAGCGCTGCTGCGTGCTTAAGATTGCTCGCGCTGCCGGTGGCAATAAGGGCGATTTCACCGGGTCGGTTGTCCACGATAGTGGTCAGAAAGCGGGCAGCGCGGTTCATCTCCGGCTCTTCGTTGGGGCCTGCCGCGCCGGGCAGCGTGGCGACGTCGTCGTATCCGAGGCGATGCAGCAGGTGGCGGACGGTACGGGTGGTCACATCCACCGGGCTGTTGCCGTAGGTGGTCGTGACGCAGAGCAGATCAACGCAGGTCTCGCCCAGGAGGTAGAGCAACGCCAGACCATCGCTCACGTCTCGGAAGGGGCGGCCCATTGTGACGTCGCAGTCATAGATGACCGGGATGCGCTCGGAAGGGGGGACTTTTCGCAGGCGAGGCACCCGTGGCGGTTCAACGCGGCCAACGGCGTAGGCCGCGACCAGGAATACGGCGATGAGCACCAGCACGGCTGTTGCCAGGGCCGCGATCAGCCAATATAATACGCCCAATGCTGCCGTCAGCCCAATGCCGGCCACAATGAGCGTGATAGCGATCCAGAACCACGGACTGCGGAGCAACGGTTCACTCACTATATCTCAAACAGATCGTCTACAGTGACCTCGAAGCCGGGTAGGACCTGCCCAGGCGGCCACGCTCGCTCGGCCGGCGGTAGTGCTGTGGTGGGAACGGCAACGGTAACAGCGGGTGTGGTTGTACGAGCAGGTGTCATCACTTACCTCCTCGCGCTGTGCGCGTAACTATTGTATCACGTTCGCAGTAAGGCTGCAACCAACGTCGTTATCCTTCAACTCACCCTTCGCGCTTCACGGAGCAGTCCAGGCACCGCGCGTGTAGTTCTGTACTTCAAGATAGATCACCTTCGGCTCGAAGTCCGCCGTCACGAAGGTGTAGTAGTCCTGGTAACTGTGAGTGGGGGCGGGGTAGCGGAAAGCCCACATAGCGACGCAGGCGCACCAGGGCCAGTGCTGGCGGGCCCACTCGTAAGCGCCGATGGTGTACTCGATGCGCTGTGCGGGGCGGACGGCGTGAGCCCAGCGCGGATGGTCGTTCCAGCCTGCCTCGGTCACGTAGATCGGCTTGCTGCCGTCGCCGTGGGCGACCATAATCTCACGCAGGAGTTCGACGCGGCGGAAGTTGATCGCGTCGGGGGCAGGGGGCTCCTCCGGCGGGGACGTCAGTCCGTAGGCGTGGACGGCCAGCGCATCGAAGTAGGGGGCAGCGCCAGCCTGATACATTCGCCCCAGGTAGGCCAGGTCACTCAGGCCGGCCATGCTTCCCTCCGGCTCCAATGTGGGAGCCAGCGCGCCGGCCAGCACGACCACGTCAGGGTTGGCGGCGTGAGCGCGGGGGTAGACCCTCCGCAGCAGTTCGACGTATCCTCCGGGGTCCACCGGCCGGTAGCCCCACTCGAAACTGAGGTTGGGTTCGTTCCAGATGACGACGTGATTCACACGCCCACGGTAGCGCGCGACGAAGGCGGCCACGAAGGCGGCGAAGTCGTCGTAGTGGTCGGTGTCCAGGTAGGTGGGGGTGGTTTCCTGCTCATCGGAGTCGGGGCGGGCCCACGCCGGCACCCAGCCTAGCCTGGCGATCACAGTCAGCCCCTGATTCTCGGCGTGTTTTACAACTGTATCACTATGGCCCCAGGTGAATTCCCCCTCCTTGGGCTCGATGTAGGGCCAGGGGAAGAACTCGACGATCCAAGGGGCACCCAGTTCGCGCACCATCTGCAACGTGCGCTGGATCTTCCACTCGTCCACCTCATCGGTGAGGCGGGTGTGGACGCCGACGATAGGATTCGTGGTGACCACCTGCTGGGGTGGGCCGAGGACGACCCGGAGGCGCGGAGGACGGATGGCCCACAGGATGAAGAGCACCAGCGCCGCTCGGATCAGGTGGATCGGTCGGACGTGGCGCAACCAGGTGGGGATGGCGAACGGTAAACCTTGCATAGAACACAAAAGGGGAAGCAGTGCTTCCCCATCCGCTGGCTCCTCGGGCAGGACTCGAACCTGCAACCAACCGGTTAACAGCCGGCCGCTCTGCCAGATTGAGCTACCGAGGAATGCGCTAATATTATACCTCCAATAGGCCCAATCGTCAAATTCCGATTCTTGCAGTGATGTGAAAAGCGGTTATAATTTTGGTACGTTGGTAAACGGGTAGTTGGTGGATTAGGTGCTTTCGCTCGATCAACAGGAAGTCTATCGTCGGCGCTACGCTGGGATGCGGCCTGGCTGGCGGCCCAGCAGCCACGTCTACCAGGACCTGGTGGCCGCTCATTTGACCTCTGCCACGCGCGTGCTCGATCTAGGCTGCGGGCGGGGTGGGGTGATGGAACGATTGTACCCCCAGGCCGGTTTCGTAGCCGGGCTCGATTCCGATATGAGGTCGTTGCGCGAGCACCGCGCACCTGCATTGGCACGATCTAGCGGGCTGGCGGGAGCCCTCCCCTACGCCGACTCGGCCTTCGACCTGGTTTGCTGCTCGTGGGTGCTGGAGCACCTGCCGAGGCCAGAACGGGCCTTCGCGGAGGTGGCACGTGTGCTGATCCCCGGCGGGCGTTTCATCTTCCTCACACCTAACGCGCATCATCCATTGGTGATGCTCAACCAGGCACTACGCTGGACCCGGGGGCGGCTGGTGGGCCGGCTTTATGACCGACCAGAGGAGGACACCTTCCCGGCCTTCTATCGCGCCAACACGCCGGCGCAGATTGAGCACCTGGCACAGACCGCCGGTCTGGAGCGAGCCTCGCTGCGCTTCATCGCTGACCCTACCTATCTGGCCTTTAATGAGCCCCTGTTTCATTTTGCTTGCTGGCTAGAGCGGGTCACACCGCGCCGGATGCGGGTGCATCTGGTGGGGGAGTATGTCGCGGTGTAGCCCCATATGGTTGGGATTAACCCCACTTCATCTGCCCTCACCAGAACCCCGATCACCCTCTGAGTGACCTGGTCATCGTCAACCTCGCCCTCCCCGACGGCAACGTCCGCCTGGCCCGCGATCTCAAGGTTGGCTTTCCCACTTGAGAACTGCGTGGCGGACGCCTGAGTTACGTCGAGAGCCGCAACGCCGACCGGATGTGCCGGGGGGTCATTGGCCCTTTCCCACACCCCCACAGCCCCGCCTGACCCCGCTTCTCCCCCCTTCTCTCACCATCATTCCCCTGTGGCAATACGCGGACCGGCCCCGCTCTACCTGCTCATCAGACTTGTTGCGGAATCCCCACATCAAACTGGTTTGACGCGATTGCCGGAATGTGATAAACTTAACGCTCGTCAGCGCTTTGATTGTGTTCTCAAGTTGCCTTCGGCGCTCACGGTCAATCTTCGGGGGACTACATTGCAGGATCAATTTGCTCTCACCGGCGTCTTTCCGATCGTCGCGCTTGTTCTCGGTATCACCTCAATTGCCGCCGCTTTCTCTGTGCATCCTCTCGGGCACCCTCTGGTCTCCTTTCGCACCGGGAACGGGGCAATGAATGGGGAGGAAAATGACTGTTGAGCAAGTGGTCTTTATCCTTTTCAGTGCAATCACGCTGGGAGCAGCCTTGCTGGTAGTGACGTGGCGTAGCCTGTTTCACGCCGCACTCTTTTTGATTCTCTCGTTCTTCGGCACCGCTGGACTCTGCGTGCTGCTGAGAGCGCCCCTCCTGGCCGCTGTCCAATTCGTCTATGTCGGCGCCATCGCCGTCCTCATCATCCTCACCACAGTATACACGTGGGAACCGGCGAGCCGCCAGCAGCCTCAGGTCACCCACCAGTGGTGGGCAGCGGTCGTCGTTGCGGCTCTCCTTTGCGTCGTCCTGGGCTGGATCATTCTGAGCCACGATTGGGGCGGTG
>QMOC01000176.1 GCA_003648085.1 Chloroflexota bacterium | reverse complement strand
GTAGATGCCTTCATTGAAGAGTGCTTCCGCACCGACCACGATCTATACTACAGCATCGTCGAGCGCTCAGTGATGGAGGCGCGCTTCCCGGAATCGCGCCGTAGTTACGTCCATCTGCGCGAGGGGGACTTTGCCGGCGGTGACCTCTTGCTCGTACGCCCCAGCATAGGCCTCAGCCAGCGGGAGTTGTGGCAGAATCTGGCCCGGGCACGCAAGAACGCGCTGCGCCAGGCCCTTATGTTCGGTCTAGGGCCTTTCTTCAAACTCCTCATCCGCCGCCTGTCTCTGGCCGAGGCCGAACGCCGGGGCAGCAAAGCACTAAACGTGCGTGGCCGGGGTGTCCCCTTCCCCTATGCCGAGGTAGGGATGGACGTGGACAAGCCCTTCCAGTTGGAGATCGTGCGCGCTGAACTTGAGACACGCACCGCCAATGCTGCGTAGGGGCACACCGGCCGCACCCTTACAGCGGTTCGTCGCCTTCGACCGGCGGCTGTCAGCGCGCCTCGCCATCCCACGCGAGGCGCGCTGCCTGCGCCTGCTGGCACTCATCGCCGCCCATAGCGGCGACAGCCCGCTCTGGCTGACAGGCGCGGTCGCGGCGCTCGTATGGGGTGACGCTGCCTGGCGCGACTTCGGGTGGCGCGTGCTGGTCGGGACGCTGGCTGCTGGCGCAATCACCACTCCCCTCAAATGGCTCTTCCGCCGTCAGCGCCCGCCGGGCGAAGGGCAAGGTTTCTACACTCGATTTGATCGCCATGCCTTCCCCTCCGGTCACGCCGGCCGATCCGCCTGCCTGGTCGCGCTGTTGGCTCCGCTCCTACCCCCCTGGGGCACAGCATTGCTGGCGCTGTGGGCGGGGCTGGTTGGGTTGGCCCGCGTTGCGCTTCAGGTCCATTTCGTCTCAGATGTCATCGGCGGCTGGACCACTGGCATCGGCGTTGGTCTGGTACTGGGACTGGTGTTCTGAAGGGTCTGGCTAAGGTAGGTAGGAGGGCAAAGGTCGGATGCCCCACTGAAGCAGGGGGCTCCAGCGAAGCCGGACATCCAATCACCGTTAGCCAATTCTGACCTGCGTGCAGTGCTTTCCCGGAAACAACACACCGCCGCCTGGCACCCCTTTGCCGGATGCTACCCCTATATTTGGGGGGTGCCATTCCCGTTAACCGCAGGAATAGGGGGAACGAGTCCGCTGATCATTGGTCAGATACTCTCCATAACTTATCTTAAAACTTGCCTCTTTTAAGTTCACTACGGCCAAAAACGGTTGCACAGGGGCTATTCTTCTGGTAAAATGAAGCCGCTCTTCAAACGGGAAGCAGTTGACCACCGTGAGGGAAGGCCCAGCCCCTATCGGCCACCTCGGCTGGCAGTGTGAGAGGGCCGCTAGTCCCCCGGAGCGCGAACTCCTTTTTCGACCCCGCGTCGCTTCTCGCTGCCAATCAATCTGTCTAAACTTCTACAATGAAACCTGAGCATATCTGGTCGGCCGCTCTCGGCGAACTCCAACTTCAAATGACGCAGGCCACCTTCGAGACCTGGCTGCGTGATTCCAGACTGCTGAAGTACGAAGATGGCACTTTCGTCATTGGCGTCAAGAGCGGGTACGCCAAAGACTGGCTGGAGCACCGACTGCTCGCCACCATCAAGCGCACCCTCGCCCGGCTGACCGGCCGGACCGTCGCCGTCAGATTCATCGTGTGGAGCAAAGAGGTCCAGCAGCAGGAGGCCATTCCTTTGCTCGATCCACCCACATCGGTCTCGGTGTCAGCCGTAGAGGAACGTCCCCTACGCCCTTCCACCTCCGCAAACCTGAACCCGCGCTATACCTTCGATAGTTTTGTCGTGGGGCCAGGCAATCGGTTGGCCCACGCAGCCTCTATGGCCGTGACCGAGCACCCCGCCGGGGCCTATAATCCTCTCTTTATCTACGGCGGGGTGGGCCTGGGCAAGACGCATCTCTTGCACGCCATCGGGCATGAGTGTCAGGCACAGGGCCTGCGCGTGCTCTACGTTTCCTCCGAGAAGTTCACCAACGACCTCATCGAGGCCATTCGCTCCCACACCACCGACGCCTTTCGTGAAAAGTACCGCACCACCGACGTCCTGCTCGTGGACGATATTCAGTTCATCGCCGGCAAAGAAAGCACCCAGGAGGAGTTCTTCCATACTTTTAATGCCCTCCACGGCACCGGGAAGCAAATAGTCATCTCCTCGGACCGGGCACCGAAGGCGATGGTCACGCTGGAGGAACGGCTGTGCTCCCGCTTCGAGTGGGGATTGATCGCCGACATCCAGCCCCCCGACCTGGAGACCCGCATTGCTATTCTGCGCTCCAAATCGGCCATCTGCGGCGCGGCGATCCCCGACGAGACCCTCGTCCTCATCGCCACCCGGATACAGAGCAACATCCGCGAACTAGAGGGCGCGCTCAATCGGGTACTGGCCATGTCCAGGCTCACCCACCAACCCCTCACGCCGGAGGTTGCTGAGACGGCCCTGAGCACTCTGCTCCCTCAGCGCAGCAAACTGACCCCGGATCAGATTGTAGAGATAGTAGCACAGCACTTCGGTGTCGCAGTCCCGGCTCTTCAGGGACGTAGTCGCAGTCGGGCCATCGCGCGTCCACGCCAGATCGCTATGTATCTCATCCGTGAGGAAACCGGGGCGTCGCTGCCCCAAATCGGGGCTATACTGGGAGGGCGCGACCATACCACCGTCCTCTATGGGTGCGAACGCATCGCCGACTTGATCGAGGAGGACGCAGACCTCCGGCGCGAGATCATCGCCCTGCGCCAGCGGCTCTACAACAACGGCGAGTAAGGGCCCACCCTGTTTTCCACAGCCCCCTTGTCAATATCCACACCTCCCATCCCTGGTCTCTGCACCCTCGCGTTCCCCATATCTGGGGGAGACGAGGGCTTCAAAACCCTTTCCACATTACCTCGCCTGTGGATAATCCATCATTTTCTGTGGATAACAGCGGGTTTTGGGGGATAACTCTCGCCCCCGGAGAAAAGCGCCGTCTGCACACGCAGGGAGAAGGGAGATACCAAGCCCTCCCTCCCCGGATAAACCCGACTTTTCCCCCGCTCTCTACAATCGGCTGTGGATAATGTACCTCGCTTATATCCCCCACCACTACAGGCCCTCGATCGTCCACCCACCACATCTAGGGCCGGCCGGCCCCGGAATGTAAGTTCTCCCCGCTTTCCCCTGCTCTACTACGGCTACGACATATTGTTTCCCTGCTCACTCTATGAAAATCTCCACCCGTTCGTTGTCCTCCATATCTTCAATGTCCATAATCTTCCCCACGGTGCCGGCGCGGATGGCTTCCATAACTTCCTCTAGGTCAACCTCCTCTGGGGCAAAGCGAGCGCCAATCTTGGCTCCCACACTGACCAGTTTCCAGGGCAGGTTAATATTGACTTTGCGCCGGCCTGTACCCAGGTCGGTCACCTGAATGCGGAGGCGACGGCTCTCCTCACCTAATCTGGGGCCTTCAAAGGTAGCATGCTGGCCCCTTCCCATCGCCCGCAACAGAGAGGCTGCCTCCTCTGCCGTAATCTTTCCCTCCTCCAGCATTTGAAGGATCTTCAGCCGTTCCTCACTTGTCGTTCTCATATTTCACCTCCAAAGTTGCGTTTCTGTTCCAGGCATCACGTCCCCATAGGAGTGCTTGTTGACACCGCAGGCTCTGCGTGGTTGTCCTCCAGATATACGATGGCAGGAACGAAGAAGGCTCCTATCCCCATCAACATGCAGGCCGCGCCGCCTATCACGAACCAGACCCGCACGCCCAGCAAGTCGGCGACCGGCCCGGCGATCGCCATCCCCAGCGGTGACATAGCCATCGCCGCGCTTTGCATCACCGTGAGCACGCGCCCTTGCATCTCCGGGGCCACGGCAGCCTGCACGGTAGCGAGCAGAGGGCCGTTGACGATCGGATTCATCAGCCCCGCGAAGAACAGGGCTCCCAACGCCAGCCACAAGGCCGACGATGGCGCCAAGCCAACGGCCAGGATGCCCGTACCCATCGCGACTAACGCCGTCAACGAAGTCAGAACACGCCGACGGAATCCGCCCCACACGCTCAAAATCAGCCCGCCCAGCACCACGCCAATTCCCCAACCCGATTCCAGCCACGCCAGGTGCATGGCCCCACCGCCAAAGTGCTTGGTGACCAGGAGCGGCATGAGCGAGAAGCCGGGATTGACCAGGAAGTTGAGCACCGTTGCCATGACGAGGATGGCGAACAGGCCCGGCCAGCACCACACGTAGCGCAGTCCCTCGCGCACGTCTTCCCACAGCGAGGGCCTGCTGCCCGCCGGCATAGCGGGCGTAGGTCTGCGTTGTGGTTGCGGAATGTGGACGAGGGAGAGCGCGGCAATGGCAAGCGCCGCTGTACCGACGTCAATGGCCAGGACGCCCTGCAATGGCAAGAGGCCCAGCAGAAGCGCCCCCAGGGGAGGCGACATGATGTTCATCGCACCGTTCAACGTCTGGTTGAGGCCCGCCACGCGCGATAAGTGCTTCTCCGGGACCATCAGCGAGGTAGAAGCCTGCATTGCCGGCCAATGAAAGCCGCCGGCAGCCGCCCGGATGAACATGATCACATAGACATGCCAGATGCGCACAGCGCTGGCCGCGAAGAGATAGGCCAATCCTACCGTCACCAGCGCGATGATCCCATCGGCCACGATCATCACCATCCGGCGGCTCCACCGATCCACCAGCGCTCCGGCGAAAGGCCCCACGAATATCCCCGGGAGAATACCCGCCAGCGTCGCCGGCGCCAGCACCGTCGCCGAGCCCGTCGTTTTGGTCAGCCACCAGACCAGCGCGAATTGAACCAGGTTGCTGCCGAACAACGAAAACGCCTGTCCCGTCCAGACGGTGAAAAACGGGATCTGCCACTTAGATTGATGCTGTTCTGTGTGTTCTATGTTCATCATCGCCCCTCCAGTGCAGCCAGCAGGTCGGCTGCTTGCCCGGGGGTGATCTTCCCCTGTTCCACCAGGCGCAGCACCCGCAAGCGCTCCTCGTCCACCGCCGGTTCCCGCCTGGGGCGGGGCCGCCGGCCACTGGCCCGCCGCCAGCGTCGCTCGGCGCGCTCTGCCCGCAGGCGGGCCCGCTCCGCCTCCCGCTCGGCCTTCTGACGTGCCCTCTCCGCCGCTCGCTCCGCCGCCCGACGGGCCTTCTCCGCCGCCCGTTCCATCCGGCTGCGGATCTCCTCGCTGTCTATGCGGCTTAGGCCCTCCTCCAGACGAGCCTCCATCTCCGCCATCGCCTCGGCGATGTGGGATTCGATAGTCGCCCCCAGTCCCTCCAGGCCGGCCGCGAAGTCGAACTCCCCTGCCTCCGCTGCCACTCGCTCCGGCTCTGAGGGGCGCAGGTAGACATTCCCGCCGACCCGTGCCTCCAGGATGGCCTCGCCGGCCCCCAGGATGCCTCGTGTTTCCTCCCCCTCCTCCTCCAGGATCAGTCCGGGGACACGGGAACGAACCTTGCCACCGGCGCGCAGTACCAGGCGAAGGCTGGCGTCGTCAGGGAGGCATACCGTCAAATTGCCATCGGCGCTCAGCCGGTAGGTCGTAGCAGAAGGAAAGGGTGGTCTCAGACGAATACTCCCCCGGATGTGCTTCACCTCCAGACTCCCCCTCACCTGGCGAGCGCTCAGGTTTCCGAAGACTTGCTCTATGGCGACAGGGCCAACGGCACGCAACCCCACGTTGCCGTAGGCGTCACCGATGGCGACCGTCCCCTGCACTCCTTTGACCTTCAGGTCCCCTCGCACGGTACGGACGGTGAGAGTGGAGTCTGAGGGGCAGGTGAGGGTGCAATCGGCGTGGGCCGTGAGGGTCAAGGTTTCCCCCTCTCTCTCCAGCACCACATCGTCGGCCCCGTCCTGTAAGCGGACGGTGACCTGCCGCTTATCCGATCCTCGCACCACCAGATCACCGGTGCACTCGGCAACGGTGATCTGGGGTGTTGCCGATGTTTCAATAGTCTGTTCAAACATTTCCCCCTCCATCATT
>QMOC01000175.1 GCA_003648085.1 Chloroflexota bacterium | reverse complement strand
TCGTCGAACCCGGCACGCGCACCGGCGCTTACGGTCGCTTCGTGCGGTTGCGCAAGATGCCAGAGTTGAGCGACCTGGGGACGTAATGCTCGATGAGCAGAATGCTGGTCTTGCTGAACCAACTCAAGACCCAGGCCAAGCCCAACTGGCTGACCGACGGCCAGTTGCTAAACCACCCTGCGGCGACTGCCAGCCCGCCGGAGGGCGGGCTTTGCAAATGTAGCCCGCAACTTCAGTTGCTGGGCCTCGGTCTTCGGCTGGAGGAGCTTGACCTTTATAACGACAGAGTTATAATTAAGAGCGCAACGATGGACACACAGCAATACAAGTGGGTAGTCGAATTCTACACCGATGCACGAGGCAGAAGCGCGGTAGTCGAGTTTATCAACGCGCTGCCGGCGCAGGAACGGGCAAAGGTGCGCAACTACCTGCGCCTACTGCGCGAGTTTGGGATACTGTTGGGAATGCCCTACGCCCGGCCTGTGTCAGGACACCGTAGCCTATGGGAGTTGCGACCTGGGGCAATACGGCTGTTCTACTTCGCCCACACAAGGCGACGTTTCATCATCCTGCACGGATTCCGCAAGAAGGGACGCAAGACGCCGAGACGGGAGATCGCCACCGCCGAGCGGCGGATGGCCGAGTTTCTGGAGGGAGAGAAATGAGCACAAGTAGCAACGTTCGGTTTGAGGACTGGGAAGCCGAGCAAATGAGAGACCCGGAGTTTCGGGCCGCTGCCGAGGAATTGGAACCGGCCTACCAGGTGGCGCGGCTACGCATTATGCGCGGACTGACACAGGAGCAGTTGGCCGCACTGGTAGGCACCAAGCAACCCAGTATTGCCCGGCTGGAAAGCGGAAAGGTTGAGCCCAAACTCTCTTTCCTGCGACGGGTGGTGGAGGCACTAGGGGCACGGCTGGAGGTGCGGATCGTGCCGCTGGAGGGCCGGAAAACGGGATGAGTACGGTAAGTGAGATTATCTTGGTTGTAGAGCCAGACCCAGAAGGCGGGTACACGGCCAGGGCACTGGGGCACTCGATCTTCACCAAAGCAGACACTGAGATGAGTTGAAACTGGCCGTTCAGGATGCTGTGTGATGCCATTTCGATGGGGATGATCGGCCGGCGATAGCTTGGTCGCACGTCATTCGGGAAGAGGCCGTACCGGCGTGAGATTGCCATGGGACTGGGACGGGGGGAAACTGACTAACTTGTTGCGGTATCCCAATGTGCACCGATGAGCAGGATGCTGGTCTTGCTGAACCAACTCAAGACCCAGGCCAAGCCCAACTGGCTGACCGATGGCCAAAGGGCTGCCTTCGACGCCATACGTGACGCGCTGCGTTTCCCGGAGACGGTGAATCTGTACGGCCCGGTTGGCAGCGGCAAGACGTTCCTAGCCTGGACACTCAGCCGGTCGCTGGCGATGCCCTACTTCCCCGGCCCGGCAGCCTTCGACAGGCGCAGTGAACGTCCAACGCCCCGGGCCATCGTGGACAACGCCGGTGCCCGCGAGCGCACTGTACGGAGTCTGTTGGCTGTGGCTCAACGTAAGGGTACGCATACTCTGCTTTTCATCACCCATCGGCATAACGAAATGGGCTTCCAAGCGATAGCCTTGCCCGCTCCCACACCGCACGACTTTGACGTCGTCTACCACAACCTGAGCCTGCTCGAGTACTATGCCCTGCCCCCCGTGCGTGAAGGTAGCCTGTGGGATGCGATCCGTGCTGTGTTATAAGCGAATACTGAAAGGGGGAGATATGCCAGATGCAGACGAGATACAGGGACTGCTGGACGAGATCACGCGCCGTATATTGACGATCACGAAACCGGAGCAGATCATCCTGTTCGGCTCATACGCGCGGGGCAACGCCGGTCCCGCCAGCGACCTGGATCTGCTCGTCATCATCAAGGGCATCACCCATCCACGACGAGAGAGCACATACATCCGCCGTGCCCTGCGAGGGCTGTTGGTACCGATAGACGTCATTGTTGCCACGCCAGAACAGATCAGACGGTATCAGCATACCACCAGTTTGATTTACGAATCGGCGCTGAGAGAGGGAAAGGTGCTATATGAACGAACGTCCGCCTCCTGATTCTCCCCAAGCGTGGCTGAAGAGAGCCCACTCCGACCTGGCTCTGGCGTTCGCAGGAGTGAGATCGCCCAATGTGCTGTTGGAAGACGTCTGTTTTCATGCCCAACAGTGTGCGGAGAAGGCTCTGAAAGCGCTGATGTTGGGACGAGGCATACCGTTTCCACGTACCCATATATTGGAAACACTTCTCGACATACTTCGGGCATCTGGGATGGCGATACCGGCTAATGTGGATGAAGCTTTGATCCTTACCCAGTATGCAGTGCAGACACGCTATCCAGGTGACTGGGAACCCGTTACTCAGGAAGAGGCACGTTCCGCCCTGGAGGTAGCAGGTGATGTGCTGTCCTGGGTAGAGGAACAGTTGGCGCAGTGCTGAAACAGTGGAGAGGGAATATGTCCAGCCTGGAATGTCTGAATGTTGTACTAACCAAAGAAGAGGTCGTCGCCACCCAGACGGCGGAAGCGCTCCTGGAGCGCCCCCGTGAGGTAGACGATGCCTACAAGGCCCACGTGCGCACCTATGTGCCCCTACATGCCGGCCGGGGTGAAAGCCGCCTCAGCGTCGAAGAATTCTCCCGTCGCCTCATCCGCCAGATCAAGGACAATCTGGCCCCGCGCGGCTATCTCACCGCCGATTTCGGCTACGGCAAGACCAGCACGGCCCTCTATCTCTGGGATCAGGCTCAACAGGCCAACCTGGTGGCCGTGCCCCCTTTCCAACTCACCCGTCTGCCCAGCCTCATCGTCGCTACCTACGGCTGGATGAAGTACGTTCTCTCCCGTTCCAGACCCAGCCTGTGCGACCAGGCCGAGGCGGTCTACGTCACCTTTGCCGAACGCAGCCTACAGCAGATGGCCGACGAGAGCGGCGCCGCTCTCAACACCCTGCGCCGGTGGTTGCGTGACGGGCGCCTCACGCTCGACCTTACCGCCCCCGACTACATTCACTTCTTCGAGCAGATGACGGCATTGGCCCACCAGGCCGGCTTTGAGGGACTGCTCGTCCTGGCCGACGAGATTCAGCAATACATCGAGCCGGAGGTCAAGTCTGGCGCCAAAGACCCTGTCGCGCCTCTGTTCAACATCATCCAGGGACTGGCTACCCGCCGCAACCACCTGGCCTTTGGTCTTATCCTCGTCATCCCGCGTAAAGAGCTTTCCGTCATCATTGACCAGCGCGGAGACTTCGTGGATCGTATGCGCGGGCTGGCGCTTGACCTTGACGCCATCTACGATCAGTCCTTCCCGGCGCGGTTGTGGGATCGGCTGGCGAAAGAGTTCCTGTTTGCAGAGCACACGGAGGCTATGGTACGTCCAGAAACGCTGGCCGCCCTGGGTCAGATCAGCGTTCGCAAGGACCTCTCCAACGGCCCGCGCACCGTCGTCAACGCTTTCCGCCGCATTGCCCGCCGCTATTTAGAGCAGCCCGACGCCGGCCCCTATTCGCCTGTGGACCTGGTAGACGACTTCTTGAGCGGGGCTATCCGCTTCGACGGCGTCAAACGGGTGCAAGAGGTCACCACCCGCGCCCTGGGCCATACTCTGGTGCACGGCCATCCCGACCGCGAGATAGCCGTCAAACTGGCGGCCGCCTTCCCCGAGGAGGGGGCTACCAGAGAGATTCAGAGAAGATGCCTTGGTGTAGACCTGCGGCCCATCTTCGACGACCTGTTCCAGAGTGGAGCGGGCGATTTGGTCATCCGTGTCGGCAGCGTGCGCAATCCGGGTTTCACCTTGCTGGGACTGGAGCGAGGTGAGGTCAAGACCGACTGGCTCACGCTCACCGTGCGCGAGTTCAGCCGCACCTACTACGAAAGCGCCGAAAAGACCACCCAACGTGCTGTTGAAGGCTTCCTCGACCTGCTCACCGGCCACGTCTTCCGACCGGGCCAGTGGAAGGTGGTGGAACGGCTCCGGTCGCGAATGACTCAGAACGCCGGGCTGGTGCTGGAAGGGGCATTTCCCAGCGCAGCCCGCCGCTTCCCTCAGCGCAGGGTCCACGTGCGCGTGCTGGTGGAAGACGAGCCGGTCAAGGACGCCAACCCCTTGGGTGAGATCGTTCTCGAGTTCCGCTTGCGCCGTTACCTGGACTGGGACGAGGAGACCCGCCGCCATCACGTCGAGCCGGTCGAACTTGACCTCGAAGCCCACACTGCCCGTTTCACCCTCAACCTGATGGGCCGTACCGTCGGCGTCAGTCGCGAGTTGGACACAGCCATCGGCAAGATCGTTTCCCCATTCAAACTCACACCCCTCCTGCTCCTGACGTTGCACGAGGTGATCAACGAAAAGCGGCGTGCCCGTCAGATCCCCAAAGCCGACGACCAACTCGTCCAGTATCAGTTTCAGCCCGCTTTGCTCGACAACGCGCTGATGGAGTTGCTACGGCCCGAGGTCGGCGCAGCCTTCGACGCTGCAGGGGCGCGCCTGGTGGAGGTCGTGATCGGTCAACTGCTTGAGGCGCGCTACGGGGATGACTATCACACGCTCATTGCCGTCGGCAACTGGCAGAGTTCCATTCAGAAATACATCAACGCACTGCACCGCCTGCCCTCGTGGCCCGAAAAACAGGGGCAGATGAACGTCGAGGGTCTGAAAGAGGACATTGCCGATCTCTTTACGCTGACACACACCGGCCTCGACAGTTTCATGGCCAATTTCCCCGACCTTATCGAGCCGGTGCGCGATTTCCCCACCCGCCGTCAGGCTAAACAGGGCGCAACCGGGGCTGTGCGCTTTCGGCTTCACCCTCTGGAGGCCCAGATCCGCGCCTGGCTTCAGGCCAGCCCCGATACGACAAAGGTGAAGAGTGCAGGCAAGACATATACCCTGCACCGGCTGCCCATCGGTCGGGTCTACGCCCAGGCGACCGAACTGGGCTACAAAGAAGAAGAGGTGGACGCCCTGCTCGACGTGATGGAAGCCCGCGGCCTCATCGAGCGCGACCGGCGCGGCAACCTGCGCGAGGCACTGCGCCAGGTGCCCTCCATTGACGAGGTGGCCGACGCAGTCGCTGAACTGCAATCCAGCATCAGTTACTTGCAAGCCGCTTTCCCTCAGGCCAAAGAGTTCCGGCGGCTGGCTGAGGAGACAGAAAAGTACGTTGCCAAAGTCGAAGAATTGCGCACCACAGCGGAGGAAGCGACCATCGTCAGTCTGCGTCGCACCGTCGCCACCCGCCTGCGCGACGTCAGGGCAACCGCGGAGAGCCGTCGGGCCGAGTTGCGCCAGAAGGCCACCAACCTGCTCGGCCGTCTACCAGGTCTGGACGTGCACCGCCGCAGCACGCTGGAGACCCAGGTGACCGGTGTCAAATACGCCGATCAGGTCAATAACCTGCGCGTCCGTTTGCTGCGCGCCTATACGCGCTTTGGCAATCGGGTAGATGATCTGCGCCGGAGACTGGAGGCTGTCGAGCGCACGCTGGCGGATGAGGAGTTGCCTCTGTCGGAACTGGCTAAACAGGCTGCTGCGCTGCGTGACCTGGATAAAGACGCTGTTGCCATCTACAAGTCGGGCGAGACGTTGGCCGAGCAGTACCGCCAGTTCACCGACTGGTGCCGCCTGGTCGAGGATGGTGCACGTCTTTTCGATGATCTGCAAGTCCTGGGCGATCCGGCCCAGGATCTTTTGGACGCTTTCGACAGATTGAGCCGGGACATTCGGGGAGACATCAGCGCCCATGCCCTCGATGCCCTGTCCAACGTAACCACCTATGCCTCACGGCTCAATGAACTGCGGGGGCAGGCCCGACGCCTTCGCGGTCAAGCAGTGGAGGCGTTCAATGACCTGCAAGACCGCTACCGGAACGAACTGGTGCGCATCATCGGCTATCCCCGCGACCGGCTATGGGAACCGCTCATATACAGCACGCTCGATCCAATGGGCATCTATCAGCAACTCTATGGCCTCGTTGCCGGTGCCTTAGCCGATGTG
>QMOC01000174.1 GCA_003648085.1 Chloroflexota bacterium | reverse complement strand
CCCCAGACCCCTCCCCCAGAGATCAGAGCACCAGAGATCAGAAAGTCAGAGTTCAGAGTTAAACGGGAGCCACCATCACCAGCCGAAAACCCGTAGATCCTGAGGCGGTTGAACGGGTTGTCCCTATAGCGGATGGCACAGCGCGCGAACCCCTCATCGGCGTAGAACGAACCGCCGCGCACCACCCTGGGGACATCTCCTTCCGGGTCGTTATCGTCTCGGTAATCCTCATACCTATCCTGCCACTTCGTCGCGCACCATTCCCACACGTTCCTGCTTCAGGTGAGGGTGACCTTGCAGTCCGCCTCCACCCCGGAAGCGGCGACCACCGCGCTCGCCTCGGCGTTCATCTTCAGCCCGAACTCCACCTCTACCTCATCGGGCGGGTCGTGGAGGGCGCGGAGTTTGCGGATGATGGCCTGAGCGGCAGGGCGGATCCTTTACGGCGGCCCACGCCCCCGCTCCACACGGGCGTTGGGATGGGCGTAGAGAGAGTTGGGCTACGGTTACCGGGGTGTGCGCAAGATCCGGCGTCGGTATCGGGAGCGAGGAGAGAAAGGTCTACGCACAAGTTACAGGACCGGGCCGGGAGAGATTCGTAAGCGGAAGGAGGTATGAGCAAGTGGTCAGGTGGAAGCAGGAGCATGCGAAGTGGGGAGCGGGGCCGGTACGGAGCCTGCTGCTGCAAGAGTGGCCGGGGGAGGAAGTACCAAGCGAGCGGACGGTACAACGGTGGTGAGAGCGGGAAGGGCTGAACCGGCGGTTACGGCGCGGGGTGAAACAGGAGAGGGAACGGGCGCGGGAGGTGCATGCAGTGTGGCAGATGGACGGGGTGGAGGTTGGGGGGAGGAGTTGGGTCACGGTGACGGATGAACGGAGTGGGACAGTGCTAGGGGGGCGCGTTTTCCCCCTATAGGCAAGTGGGGCAGATACCGGCGCGGGAAGTGCAAGAGTTTCTGCGGTTGGTGATGGAGGAGTGGGGTAAACCGAAGCGGCTGCAAGTGGACAACGGGAATCCGTGGGAGAAAGGGAAGGAATTGCCATCAGCGTTGGCTCTGTGGCTGATGGGGTTAGGGATTGAGGTGGTGTGGATACCGCCGGGTAAGCCGCAGTACAATGGAGTGGTGGAACGAGCGCAGGGGGTATTGCAGCAGTGGGCGGAGCCGAAGGAGTGGAGGGATGAAGAGGAGGGGCAGGAGCGATTAGATTGGGCGGTGCAGATGCAGCGTGCAGGGTATCGAGGGGGAGATGGGAAGACCCGGATGGAGCGCTTTCCACAGTTGCGTACCAATCCCCGCCGGTATCTATCGGAGACGGAGGAGGAGCAATGGTCTCTGGAAGAGATGGACAAGCGGTTAGCCACGGGACAACGGGTACGGAAGGTAGGGAGGACAGAGCAGATCTACTTGTACAACCGGCCTTATGGCGTAGGACGGGAGTACGCCCGGCAAACCGTGTTTGTGCGCCGGGATGCAATGGAACGAGTTTGGCGTGTCACCGATGAAAGCGGTCAGGAGATCAAAGTGTTGAAGCCTAAACAGTTCGACCGAGAAACCATTCGCTCGCCGGACATCGCCTACGTCAAACCTTCGAAACGCAAGGGGCACAATATCGGGACGGCTCGTTAGGGGCACACCCCTACGACGGGTAACACGGCGCTGCGCCCCTACTCGTGCCCCTACCTGCGCCCCTACCGCATCATCCCCCACGATCCAAATAATACCGTGAATATGATTCGGCATCACCACGAATGCGTCCAATCGCACATATGGACGCACCACCGCCGTGCGCCGCCATTCCTCCTCCGCAATCCGCCCCCATTCCGACAACACCATCTCCCCATCCACCACCTCCCCAAACAACACCTCGCGCCGATGGGTGACGATGGTGACGAAATAGGCCCCGGGCCGGGTGTAATCCCACCCGCGCAGACGAATGGAACGGCGGTGATGTCTGTTGGTCAGGTCCGGCCCCCCGCGCAGTTGGCGGTCCACCTCGGCGTACAGTTCGTTCAACCGCTCCCGCTGCAGAACGACCCGCAAGCGGCCCTCGTTGGCGGCGATGAGGAAGGCGAAGCAAGGCCGCGCCTCCAGTTGATCCAGGGCCAGTTCGTACAGCAGGTTAGCCGCCCGTTCTTCCTCCACCTCCGAGAGGTTCTTGACCACCCGCAGGGTGAAGTTGTCCCGTTGGATGGGCCAATCCAGCCGGTCGGCCCAGTCGGTGACCGGCTTGCCGGTGAACGCCTCGACGATGCGGCGGCAGAGGTAGGTCTTACCATCGCCGGCGTTGCCGGTGAGGATGATGGAAGGCGGGCGCTCGCGCCGGAGGCAGGCGCGGACGAACTGCTCTGTGCGGGTCTCCAACCGCAGCACCTCCTCCGAAGGTGGCGGGGCCTGGGTGATGAACTCGTCAAAGGCCGCCTCGTGGCCGGGGGAGGCGTGGTGTAGCGGTTGAGGTAGGGAACGAGGGGATTGGGAGTCATCTACTGGACCTCCGTACTGCGTACTGGGTAATTCGTGATTCGTGCCCCATTCGTGGAGGGCTCCCATCACGATCACCACCTCCCCACGTCCCGGATGGCGCAGAAGGTCCCGGCGAGCGCGGGCGAAAATGGTCAGGAGCCAGAGGCCCTTCAACGGGCCAGGAAGTCGCCGAGCAGGCGTCTCAAGGATGCGACCATTACCGAAAACTCGGGCAGGTCGGCCACCTGCTCCCGCAGGTCCCGTTCCCAGTAGGTCTGGGCCTCGGCCAGGCGCGCGGGGATCAGAAAGTCGTCGGGGCCGGAGAAGGTGAGGCCCTTGTGCCGGCACTTGGTCAGCAGCACCTCTCGTGCCAAAGATCGGTCGAAGAACGTGGCTTTCTCCGCCAGGAGCCGCCACACGTCGTAATAGTCGCGGGACTTGGCCCGCTGCAGGATGCTGCGCAACTTTTCAGCCAGCAGTTCCTCCAGAGCATAGGTCTGGACGACGGGGCGAGGCGCGTCGAACAGGGTGGTCACCACCGGCCGACGGACGGGAGGCAGGATCACCGGCTCGTCGAGGGTGAAGTCCATCAGCAGCAGGTTGGGGAAAGCCAGTGGCCCCACGAACTGGGCCCGCAGCCGGGCCGCGCCGTCGGCGCGGTGCAGCCGTCGGATCGAGATGGTGATGCCCCACTTCCGCTGCACGACGGCGAACCATTCGGCGACCGCATCGGCCAGGCGCTCGCTGCCCAAGCCGGGTAGAGCACTGAAATCAAGGTCCTCGGAGTGCCGCCAGTCGGGGAAATAAACCTGGCGCAAGGCCGTGCCGCCCTTGAAGACCAGGCTCTGGGCCAGGAGCGAGGCCTGCGCCAGCCCGTCCAGGAGGCAGAGGATAACGTATTCGTGCTCGGTGCGGCCCAGCCCCAGGCTGTGTCGGCGGGCAACGCGGGCCAGATCGTCACGGGTCAGCATCAGTGTTCTCTCCACTCCAGCAGGGTATCCTCGGCGATGTTGATGATGACGCGCCAGCGTCGGTCACGGGGGCCAGTGGCTGGGCCGGGAACCTCCAGCCGGGCATAGCTGCGGCTGCACCCCGCTTCCACCCGCGCCAGCAGCGCCTCGTTGCCCAGCCCCAGCCGCTCTAGCCAGAAGCCCAGCCGCTGCATCGCCGCCTTGCTGCCGTTGCGATCGGCGTAGTCCACCAGCCGTTCCAGGTCCACCTCGGCCGCACCGAACCAGAGTCCCTTGGCTGCCTCGATGACGCCTCCGGCGTATCCGGGATGGGTCAGGCAGTCCACGATGGTCTTCTCCCGGTCGGTGATGTGGATGCGCTTTCCCTCCAGCGGCACCTGGGTGATGCCGAAGAAGCGGGCCGGGGAGACAGTGACGAAGCGGTAGGTCAAGCCGTGGATGGTGAGGGGCCGTTTGCGCCGGGTGGTGGCCACGTAGACGATGCGGCTCAGGCGGTCGCTGTAGCCGTAGTAGCGCAGAGCGGTGCCGTAGGCGATAGCGTAGGGAGAGACCAGCTTGCCGGCGATGATGAACTCGTGCTCGGTGTAGATGCCTTCCAGGCCTGCTGCCAGGGGCAGGATGAGATACTTGCCCCGTTCCAGGCGTTGCACCCAGCCCCGTTTCTCCAGGCGGTAGAGGAGCTGGCGCACCCGGATGCGGTCGTCGCCCAGCAGTCGGCGTGCCTCCTCGACGGTGAAGACGGTCTTTCCGGCTACACTCAGGGCAGCCAGGAGCCGGGCCCCTTTGCTGCCCAGGGTCTTGGCGATTTTTGTCACCATAGTCACCTTTCTGGCGACTATTATACATCAATTCGATGGGCCAGTCCAGCCGATCGGCCCGGTCGGTGACGGGCTCGCCGGTGAACTCCTTGACGATCCGGCGGCAGAGGTAGGTCTTGCCGTCGCCGGCGTTGCCAGTGAGGATGATGGAGGGTGGGCGCTCACGCCGTAGGCAGGCACAGACGAACCGCTCCGTGCGTGTCTCCAGACGCAGCGGCTCCCCCGAGGGCGGCGGTACCTGGGTGATGAACCCGTCAAAGGCCGCCTCGTGGCCGGGGGAGGCGTGGTGTAGCGGTTGAGGTAGGGAACGAGGGGATTGGGGAGCATCTGTCGGGTCTCCGTGCTGCGTGTTGCGTAATTCGTGATTCGTGTATTCGTGCTTCATTCGTGGACGGCCTACGGCCACCAACGGCCCATGTCCTGGATGGCGCGAGGGCCGTCCACGAATTCCCCACGAATACACGAATGGGCGCCACGCGGTCTGCGGTCCCTGATTCGCGCATTCGTGTCTCATTTGGGGACGGCTCTATTCGGGGGCGGCCCGTTTGGATAGAGGGATGTACTCCGGCGGTGTGGTGTTCCGTCGCCCTGACTTGCGTACGTCGTCCCGCCCTACGCGCATAATGGGGCCGTCACGGCCCGGAAAAACCCGTATCCAGTCCAACCGCCGTCTCCCGAAGTTGAAAACGAGGGCGACGGGGGCTTGGGTGGCTTTGAGATAGTTGATGACCTGCGCCCGCTCGTCGTTGGTGAGTTGGTGGGCGAATGCCTTGACCTCCACGACGACTGTGCGCTCGACGAACAGGTCGAGATAGAAGAGCCCTACCGGTGCACCATCGTACACCACCTCGACGCGAAATTGACGCTCGACGCCAATTCCCCGGTCACGCAGTTCGGCCGCCAGTGCCCGTTCGTACACCTCCTCCTTGTACCCTGGCCCGATAAAGTTGTGGACGGCCATCGCTGCCCCGATGATGCGGTAGGTCAGGTCGTTGCCCGTCGCGTCCGTTACCAATTTCGACATTCTGACACCTCCCGATGTAGGCTGTCTTCGAGTCTCGTACGGCTGCCGCTTTCGAATTCGTCACGGCTTGCCGTCCACGAATTCCCCACGAATACACGAATGAGCGACGCACGGTCCGCGGCCCGATTCGTGTATTCGAGTCCTATTCGAGGACGGCTATCCCTGCCCCATTCGTGGACGGCCTGGCCTCTCACGGCCACCACCGTCCCACGTCCTGCACCGCGCGGAAGGCCCCGGCGATGGCCTCCGGGCCGCCCAGGGCGGCGATGAGGGGGGAGAGAGCGCGGAGGTCGGAGAGGAGGTCCTTGCGGGTGCGGGCGGCGAGGGCGGGAAGGGTGGTTTTCCAGGCTTCGTAGGCATCCTGAGGGACCTTCCGCGCCCACCCGGCCAGGCGGGGGGCCAGCGCGGCCAACACCCAGGCGCGGGCATTCGCATTCTCAATCTTCCGCGCCGCCGCCAGCGCCTCCCGCAGCGCCTGCTCCCGCTCCCCCTTAGATAGATGAGGGGCCAGCGCGGCTAGTGCCTTGGAGCGGTTGTCCGCATCCTCAATCTTCCGCGCCGCCGCCAGCGCCTCCTTCAGCGCCTGCTCCCGCAACCCCTCCGGCAAGTGCGGGGCTAGCCCCGCCAGCGCACGGGCGCAGGCGTATCCGTCTTGTATCTCCCTCGCCGCCACCAGCGCCTCCACCAGCAACCCCTCCGGCAGGTGCGAGGCCAGTCCGGCTAGCGCCATCGCCCGCTGCCACGAACTCGGCACCTGCCGGGCGT
>QMOC01000173.1 GCA_003648085.1 Chloroflexota bacterium | reverse complement strand
CGAAGTATTCCTCGTTGGGGTACCAGCGGGTCTGGAGCAGATCGCGCAGTGACACCTCGAAGAACGTCGCGCCGCCCTCGCGTAGCAGGAACAGGAAAATGAGAGCCAGAAAGAGGATGACCAGGATATCGGTGGTCTGGATTAATCGCTCGATGAGGTATTCGGAGAAGGTCCTTTGAGTTCGCGTATGGCCTGCCATATCCGCTATTATACCATATCCCGCACGATTAGCGGCAGCCACACGACGTGCGATTGCATCACCACCTCCCGGCGCGTGAAAGGCCCCAGCACGCTCCCGTCAATCTCCGCCGCGTTGGTCAGCGGCAGGCCGAAGGTGATCACCGCCGTCGGAGAGAGCACGTAAGTCACGCGCACTTCGTCGCTCGGTGTGACCGGGCCGCTCCACCGGATCTGGCCGCCCGCGTAGGTCGGCGTGAGGCCGGAGGTGGCCTCCAATGTCCCCGTCAAGAGAACCATCCCGGTCGGCGGGGTGTCGGTCAGTGTGACGCCGGCCGTCAGGTTGCCGGTGTTGCTGATGAGGATGGTGTAGGCGACGATGTCCCCCGGAGGGAAAAGCCGAGGTCGGGCGAACTTGCGCGAGGTGACCAGCACCGCGGCGGGTTCGGTCAGCACCGTCGTGAACGCCTGCCCCCATTCTTCGTCGCCCCACGCCTCCCAATTGCCTGCCAGGTCACCGGCGCGGGCGCGGAAGAAGTAGGTGTGGCCGTGAGCGCCGGTGAAGACGGCGGAGGCAGCGGTCGTGTCGGTCAGCCAATCGGTCCACGTCCCCTCGTAGCCGTCACGCACCTGCACGTCGTAGGCGGCGACGCCCGACCAGACGTCCTCTCCTGACCAGGTGACGGTGAAGCAGGTCGTCTCCACCCACGGCGGTAGCGGCTCGACCGAGGAGGTGGGCGGCAGGCAGTCCTGGGGGTTGACCGCCGCCAGCAGGTTTCCCTCGCTGTCCAGGTAGACGAAGGCCACGTCGTCCAGCGCCCGTCCCCCCGTCGCTACCGACGCCGCGAAGGGGTTCCCCGGGCCGACAGTAGGCAACTCCCAACGGCCCAGTTCGGCGCAAGCGCCCCGATCCCAGACGTAGAGGGTGCCCGTGCCGGCAGCGCGGAGCGCGGTGGAGTGCACGCCGATGTGGAAACGCCCCCCGTCCTCGCGTACACCCAGCGCGGCCTTGGCCGTCGCCGCGCTCAGTTGGCCGATGCCGCTCACCGGATACCAGTACTCCGTCCATTCCAGCGCTTTCCCCGCCGTGATGGTCGCCGTGTCCCAGAAGGTCGGCGCGACGCCGCCGTGCAGTTCGACGTAGGCGGAGCCGTCGTCGGTCCAGATGTGCGGGTCAGTGCGGTCCGACCAGCCGAAGCCGAACCCCTTGCTGCCACGGGCCACGCCGGAGGGGAAGACCCGCGCCACACCCTCATCGGCGGCAGTGTCGTAGACGCCGATGAAGTCCCCCGCCGCCTGGGGGCGCTCGAAGAAGCCCAGCCACTGATTCCAGTTGCCCAGGCGGGAGTAATCGCGCCCATTGTATATAGGCCAGTCCATTGGCTGACCTTCGCCAGGCAGGTAGTCGTCGCCTCTGGAGTGCACCGTCACCTGGTCGGCGTTGAAGACGAAACGCAGGTCGGCGCCGACGGTGTTGGACGCGCCAGGCGTGAGCGCCGCGTTGAGCCAGAACTTGTAGTCGAGGTCGTCCCCGGTGGGGTTCTCGATGCGCGGGGTGACCGCGAGATACCCCCGGTCGGCCGGCAGGTGCACCGTGATGGCGGCGCGGACGCGGTCGTCGGCAGTTGTATCGCGCAGCGTGACGGTGACGCCCATCGTGGAGGTGATGACGCTCCAGTCCCACGGCTCGCCCCATTCGTAGCCGTGCTCCTCCACCGGCAGGCACCACTCGATGCCGCCGGCCGCCAGCCACCAGCCCATCTCCGGCGGCCCCCAGTGGTTCGGCTTGATGACCGGGTTCTGGTACAACTCGTTGTGACCGGTGGGTTTGAAGATCATCTGATAGACCCGCCCGCCCAGTTCGGGTAAAAGCGTCACGCGCAGGTAGTCGTTCTCCAACACCAGCAACTCGTAATCGTGGGGTACGGGGGTGGGGTTACCATAACAGTTCCAGTTCAGCCAGTGGTAGGTGTAAGGGCCATTGGAGCGGGGCTCCAGGCAGTGGGTGTAGGGATAGGTGGGGATGGACAGTGTGACGGTCTGGAACGAGGCAGTGCCCGGCGCGGGGGACTGCACCACCGCGACCGTGCGGGTGTCCTCGGCGTCGTTGAGCGCGTAGTCGTAGGCTACGGCACGCAGCGTAACGGTCTGTCCGCGATAGGCGCTCAGGTCGAGCGTGGCCCGATAGGGTGGGGCGGTGACGATGGCCTGCAACTCATCATCGGCGTAGAACTCGACCTTGGCGACGGCGTCGTTGTCCGAGGCAGTGGTCCACACCGGGGCCTCCTCCACGACGACGTAGCCTTCGCCCGGGGAGGTGATGCTGACAGAGGGCGGGGTCGCCTCGGCCCGCTGCGCCTGAGGGTTGCCGTAGGGGGCGGGGAAGTCGCGCCGCACCTGGCCCACGCGCAAGCCCCTGACGGTGATCTGGCTCACGTCGTCAGTGCCCAGACCGGCTCCGGCAGCCCAGCCCAGGTAGGGGACGGTGGTGGGATCGTAGCCCATCACCAACGCACCGATGGTGTCTACGGCCACGGCATCTCGGCCGGCCAGGATGAGCCGCATCGGTGGGTCGGCCAGGTGGTCGCCGCAAGGCCCATCGGTCAGCCCGCGCAACCCATCCAGGACGACGAAGTCAAGCGGGCGGGCCAGGTTCAGGTCCACGATGTGCCGGCCCAGGTCGTCCGGGCCGTGCGAGAGCGCGCCTTTGAACATCTGGGAGCCGGGGCTGTGGTAGATGTCGGAGGGAGCGATGCCGAACTGGTTCTTGAGCGCCAGCGTGACTCCGGCGTAGGAATGGTTCTTGAGCACCGGCACGCCGATGAGCACGTCAGCGTCGAGGATCACGTTGGGCAGCCAGTACTCGGTCCAGATGAGGCCGTGCTGGACGGTTACCAGTCGCACCAGATTGGGGTCGTGCTGGTCGAGCCCGCCGGCGTCGTTGAGGTCCACCAGCGGTGCGCCGGTGGCGTCGTCCACCATATCGCCGTCGGCGTCGTAGCCGGCGTCGTGGAAAGCGGCGATGGTCGCGCCGCGCCGGTCGGGGTAGTAGTGGTAGTAGCAAGCGGCTCCGTCGGCGATGATCACTTCGCCCGCGCCGGCCTCCCGCGCCAGTTGCACGATGGTGCGCACCACTCGTGGATCGGTCACCGCTCCCTCATCCGGCGGGGCGTTCCACACCAGGTTGGGCTTGACCACGACGGTATCGCCCTCGCCGATGATGCCCTCCAGTCCGCCGGCCAGTGCCACCGCCTGGCGCACCAGTGCCTCGACCTCCGCGTCCGAGACCGGCCAGGAGGCCGCCTGCACGATGGCGACCGTAGTAACGACTTCGGTCGTTCTGGCCGGACCGGAATAGACCGCCCGACGTTGCAGCGCGTTCACGCCGCATAGCAACGCCAGCAACCCCACCAGCACGACCAATCTCCAATCTCTAATCCCTCTAATCTCTCTAACCCCCGCCATCAAGCCCCCATCACCAGGTTCAGCGCCATCCCCGCCAGCGCCGCTCCCACAACGACATAAACCACGTAGGCGACCAGCGCCCGCCGGTTGAGCAGCGTGCCCAGCGCCGCCAGGGCCGTCAGCCGCGTGGCAGGGCCGGCCAGAAAGAAGGCCAGCGCCGCGCCGGGGCTCATCCCTTGGGCCAGCAATCCGGCGATGATCGGCACTGCCCCGCCGCCGCAGGCGTAGAAGGGCACGCCTAGGACGCCGGCGAGGAGCACACCGTACCAATGGCCCCCGCCCAAAAGCGCCGAGACCCAGGCGGGGGGGACCAACGTTTGTAGTAACGCCGCCAGGATCACGCCCACGACGAAATACAGGCCCACCGTCTCGGTGAGGCGAAGGAGATGGGAGAGCAGGCCCTTCTTTTCACTCCTAGCCCCAGGGGAGGGATTGAGGGGTTGGAGCGCCCCCGCATTCAGGAAATCCTCCGGCCTCAGCCGCCGGGCCGCCAGGCCCACCGGCAGGCTGAGCAGCAACACCCCGGCCACCTGCGCCAGCGCCAGGTGTAGCCCCAACCCACCGGCCATCACGATGAACAACTGGGGATTGAGGAGCGAGGAAGCGACCAGGAAGGCCAACGCCGGGCCGGGCGGAGCGCCGCCGCGCAGGAGTTCCACGAGCACCGGCACCGTGCCGTAGGTGCATAGCGGCGAGACCCCACCTAAGCAGGTTGCTCCCAGCACCGTCCCCGGCCCGCTGCGGCTCAGCCAGCGTCCCCAGCGGCGGGGCAGGTCCAGTTGGCCCAGCAGCGCCGCCAGCAGGATGCCGGCGGCCACATAGGGACCCAGGCGCAGTACCTGGGTCCAGGCCAGCGTCGTTGCCAGGATCAGCGCCGAGCGTAGATCTGCGGGCATCTATTCGAATAAGCGGGTGATTTCGTCCCGCTCGAAGCGGGGCAGCGGGCGCCTGCTCGCCGCGCTCAGCAGTACGATGCCTCGCTCCTGCTCGACCACGCGGCCGATGCGTGCCGCCGCGATGTTTGCTCCTCCCAGGGCGGCCAGTATCGCGCCGACGTCCCCTGGCGCGACGGCCAGCAGCAGCGCGCCGGAAGCGATCAGCCCCAGCGGGTCCAACCCCAGCCGCGCACACAAAATCTGCGTCTCAGGCAATATCGGGATAGCGGCCTCATTCACCTCCAGCCCGACCCCCGCTGCTGCTGCCAGTTCCCACAGTCCGGTCGCCAGCCCGCCCTCGGTAGGATCGTGCATCGCGTGTACCTCTCCCGCCGCCGTCGCCACGGCCGCGTCGCGCACGACGCTGATGCCGGGATCGTGCAGAAATCCCCGGCACCGCTCCAGAAAAAATCCACCTGATCCTGCCAATCCGCTGTTCTCCCGCGCGATGATGGCCGTTCCCTCCACCGCGATGCCCTTGGTGAGGAGCAAAGCATCGCCCGGTCGGGCTCCGTCGGGCCGCACCAGCCGTTCGGGGTCCACCTCGCCCAGCATGCAGCCAACGACGATGGGGCGGTCAAGGCCATAGGTGATCTCAGTGTGTCCACCCACCAACTCCACCCCCAATTCGTGGCAGGCGTCGGCGATCTGATCGAAGATGGCATCCACCAAGGTCGGGTCGGTGTGGGCCTCGGGCAGGAGAAGCGTGGCGAGGAACCAGCGCACCGTCGCGCCGGTGCAGGCGACGTCGTTGGCGTTGACGTGGACGGCGTACCAGCCGATCTCGTCGGTGGCGAAGGTGACGGGGTCGCTCTTGGCGACCAGGCAGCGGTCGTCGAAGGAGATGACTGCTGCGTCGCGCCCTATCCCCGGCCCAAGGAGCACGCGCTTGTCGGAGGGCGCGCAGCGGGCCAGCAGCCGGGCCAGATGCTCGGCGGGCAGCTTTCCCAACGGGTACGAGACTTGCGTCATAGCGCCCCTATCGCCGCAACCGACGTAGGACAAGATGGCATCTTGTCCTACCACAAAACGAGGCCGCCCCATGGGACGGCCTGTTTTCTGGGAGAAGCGTCATTTTTTCTTCAGGAAGTGGGTGATCTCGGCTCCGCACACCGGGCACACACCTTTGGCCACACGGCGGCCGGCGACCTCGGTGATCTTGACATTCTTTATCACCCGCTCAGCCTTGCACTTGACGCAGTAACCTTTGACTTCTTCCGGCATTCGGCACCTCCAGTATTGGGATTCTCTAAGTTCAATTTGAAGCCCCCACCGTCAGGTGAGGGAGCCTCACAGCCTGCCCTGGGGGGCGCTGTGACCACCCCCGACAGAAGTCGGGGGTTTCAATTGCGCAGCCCTTTCCCTTTTAGCAGGCCGTCCACCCACGCTGCCTCCTCCGGCGAAAGCGCCACCGGTGGCGGCTGCCGATAGTCTATGAAGTCCTCATAGCCGCCGTCGTCGTAGCACTG
>QMOC01000172.1 GCA_003648085.1 Chloroflexota bacterium | reverse complement strand
TTGCGTATAGCGTGGCACAAGGTGTAACGCGCGCCGTGGCGGGCGGACTGCTGGCCGGTGCGGCGCTCGGCATACCGTTCGGCATGGCGGCCAGCGTGACGTTTGGCCTGGCGTACCTCGGAGAGTACATAGCAGGCGGAGAGGTGAGTGGCATAGAGCACGGGGTGGCAGTAGGCTTGCTGCTCGGTGTGATGGTCAGCGTGGCAAGCCGGAGACCGGCCCACTCATTGGACAGGCAGATAGGCAGTATCTTTTCAGGCGTCTTGATCGTCGTCGCGGCCTTCTGCGCGGTGGCTCTCGTGGCGTATGTCGTGGCGGCCGGCATACCGCCTGGCGCGCGAGAGTTCTTTGAGGCCACCACGCCAGACCCCGTGGCGTACGATGTGGTGGGGGTGGCGATGGGCAGCGTGATGTTCGGCCTGGCGTTGGGGTGGCGTACGCACCGCTGGCGCCGTGGCATGGTTATTGGCGTGGTGGGCGGCGCGGTGTACGCTGGGGTGTATGGCGCGGCGCGCATCGCGATGAGCGGCTTGCCGCACGGCCTGGTGCACGAAGGGGCGTGGGGAGTGGCAGACGGCGTGTGGGGCGGCGCAATGCGCGCTGCCTATTCTACTCTACCTTACGCCCTGGTCGAGCCCATCGCAGGGCCCTGGGCCGGAGCCACGGCCAGTGCGCTGGTGTTTGGGGGATGGCTGGTCGCACAACAGGTCGTAGAGAAGACCATCCCTTTTGGGCCGGCTGTGTTCTCTTGTCTGATCAGTATTCTATCGGCATTGACCCTGAACTGGTGGCGGCCTGTGGTGCTCTACCCCCTTACGGCGGCGTGGAACCTCCTGCTCCATCGCGCCGACGAACGGCGCACCGGCCGAGGGCCCACCATGCTGCGCTACCATTCCGCCTTCTGGGACGAACATCAACCTTTGCCCCTGCTCGGCCTGGAGGAGCACCTCGTCCTGGTGATGGAGCGAGACCCGGTTGAGGGAGAGGCCGCCATCGAGTACCTGGCTACCGGCCGTCAGCGCTGGGCCGCCCGGGCCGCACAGATCGAACTGGATGCGCGGGGGCTGGAAAGATGCGAAGATGTAGAGTGCATACGTCGTGCCCATCGCAGCCTGGCCGCGGGCGAGTTGGAAGGCCCTGCCAGCGCGCTACTGCGCAGCCTCAGCCGCATCAGCCAGGACGTGGACGCTGCCCTGCGCCAGGAAAGCACCTACAACCGGCGGCTGGCCCTCAGCACAGTCGAAGATCGCCTGGACGGCCTGTTGCGCGAGTTGACCCGCAGCAGCGAGCGCTATGCCGTCCGTTTCCGCCCCATCGCCACCCGTTGGCGCCGGATAATCGGCGCGCACGTGCGCAAACTGGCCGAAGAAGCCGAAGCCCGTCAGGAGATCGTCAATCCCTACGTTATCGGCGTGCCGCTCACCGAGCAGCAGGAGATCTTCGTCGGGCGAACCGACATCGGCGCCCGCATCGAGGGACTGCTGCTGGATCGGAGAGGCCCTCCCCTGCTGCTCTACGGCCAACGGCGCACGGGCAAGACTTCGCTGCTCAACAACCTGGGACGGCTTCTCCCTAGCACCATCGTCCCCCTCTTCGTGGACCTGCAAGGGCCGGCCACGCAGGCCAGCGACCACGCCGGTTTTCTCTACAACGTCGCCCGGTTCATCGCGGACTCAGCCCGCCGGCAGCGGGGCCTGGCCCTGCCCAGGTTGCCCCGCGAAGCGCTGGCGAGCGACCCCTTCACCCGCTTCGACGAGTGGCTGGACGAAGTCGAAAAGGGTTTGGGTCAAAGCACGGCGCTGCTCGCCCTCGATGAGTTCGAGACGCTGGACAGCGCCATCACCAGGGGGCGCTTCGACGAAGAGGCCATCTTAGGCACCCTCCGCCATTTGATCCAGCACCGCCCGCGCTTCAAAGTGCTGCTATCTGGCTCCCACACCCTGGACGAGTTGCAGCGCTGGGCATCCTACCTGATCAACGCCCAGGTGGTGCACATCGGTTACTTGAAGGAGCACGAGGCACGCCGCCTCATTGAGCGGCCGGTCAGGGACTTCGCGCTGCGCTACGAGCCCCGTGCCAGCCAACGGGTGCTGGACCTGACGCGGGGGCATCCCTTCCTGGTGCAACTGCTCTGCGCCGAGATCGTGGCGCTCAAGAACGAGCAACCACCGGCCGTCCGCCGGCTGGCCCGCCTGAGCGACGTAGAAGCAGCGGTGCCGGAGGCCCTGAGCCGTGGTAGCCTTTTCTTCGCCGACATCGAGCGCAATCAGGTAGACACTGCCGGCCTGGCCCTGCTGCGCTTCATCGCGGCGCGGGGAGAAGGAGCAGTGGTCGGCCAGGAAGCCCTGGCCCGGCAGTTCCCCGATGAACTGGAGCGGGCACTGGCCCTGCTTCGCCGGCGTGAGTTGATCGAACCGGTAGACGGAGGCTATCGCTTCCAGGTAGAGTTGATCCGGCGCTGGTTTGGTAGGGGGATCTCGTAGTTGTATCAATAGTTTAACCCCAAACCCTTTGGCAACTGGAGAGGGAGAAATGAGGGGTGTCGTATCTCAAACCCCAAATCCCAGGTGGCTGATTACGGTCATCTGTTCATTGTTCATTGTCCATTGCTCATTGGTCATTGCCAGTGCCCAATCCGTCCCCTCCATCGTCATCAACGAATTGCAATACCACCCCCTCTCCAACGATCACAGCGAGGAGTACATTGAACTCTACAACGCCGGCATCACCACTGTGGACCTCTCCGGCTGGAAGTTCAGCGACGGTATCCACTACACCTTCCCGGACGGCGTCTCCATCCCCCCAGGCGGCTACGTCGTCATCGGTCACGACCCCGCCACGGTAGAGGCCGTCTACGGCATCACTGGCGTCCTCGGCCCCTTCGAGAGCGGTCGCCTCTCCAACAGCGGCGAGCGAGTGGCGATTGAGGATGCCGAGGGAAACCTGGTGGACGAGGTCACCTACGACGACCACCACCCCTGGCCCGAGGCGCCCGACGGCGATGGCCCCTCGCTGGAACTGATCAACCCGGCCTTCGATAACGATCGGGCCTGCTCCTGGGGAGCCAGCACCGGTTTGGGCACCCCCGGCGCGCGGAACAGCGTCTATTCAGCCGACAACATCCCCCCCTGCATCACCGACGTAGCCCACACCCCCGTCTTCCCCACCTCCAGCCAGCCGGTGACCGTCACGGCGCTGGTGGACGACAACAGCGCCGTTATGACGGTGACACTCCACTACCGCCCCGAACTGACGTCCGACTACGTGACACTGCCGATGACCGCCACCGGCGACAGCCTCTACGTCGCCGTCATCCCCGCCCTGGCCGATGGACTGTACGTCGAATTCTACATCACCGCCACCGACGACCAGGGGGCCGAGCGGCTCGTGCCGGAGGGCGCACCGGGGGGCATCTCCGAGGAGACCGGCAACCCCATCACCGTCAGTTACATCTACCAGGTGGAGGACACTCACCCCACCAGCGACCTTCCCATCTACCGGCTGATTATGACGCGGGAGAACTGGGCCGAACTGACCGAGCGGGACCTTTTCTCCAATGTCCTGCTGGACGCGACCTTCGTCTATTCGGGGGAAGTGTTCTACAACGTCGGCGTGCGCTACCGGGGCGAGAGTTCCCGCGACACCTGGCCCCGCCCCTACCGCATCAAGTTCCGCGACGAGCACGAGTTCGAGGACCGGGAGCGGATCAACCTGGTGAGCGACGAACTGGGACGGGAGGCATTATCCCACGACCTCTTTCAGCGTGTTGGGCTGCCGGCCCCAAACACTCGCTTCGTGACGCTCTACATCAACGAGAACCGGCAGGACCGTGACTATCTGGACGTCGAGCAAGTGGACAACGATTTCCTGGAGGCTCACTTCCCCGGCGACGAGGACGGCAACCTCTACCGCGCCTACGACGGGGCCGACTTGAGTTATCGCGGCCCCGACCCTGACGCTTACCGGCCCTACTACGTCAAGAAGAACAACGAGGACGCCGACGACTACTCCGACATCATCACCCTCACCGACGCGCTCACCAACAGCCCCGATGAGACCTTCCGCGCCCAGGCGGAGGCGGTGGCCGACATGCGCCAATGGCTGCGTTGGTTCGCAGTCCAGGCAGTGCTCGATAATCACGAGGGGGCGCTGTGGATCGGGCAGGGCGATGACTACTTCCTGTACCATCGCCCCTCCGACGGTCGCTTCGTCCTCATCTCCTGGGATCACGACGGCACTTTCACCGACCCCGATCACTCTATCTGGGAGCCCAACTGGCTAGGCCCGGAGATCGTGCGGCGCATCCTGAACTACCCCGACTTCACGCGCTGGTACTATCAGGACATCGCCAGCATCGCAGCGAACGAGTTCTCAGTTGAGGAGATGTACCCGCGCATTGACGCACTGCCCGCTGTGGTGAGCGACGGGGATCGGGACGAACTCAAGCAATACGTCGCCGACCGCATCCCGGCGCTCCTGGCCCAGATACCGGATACGACGCTCTCCATCAGCACCAATGGCGGAGCGGACTTCGCCACAACGCAGACGGAGGTGACATTGGAGGGGGAATGCTCCCCCCTGCGCGACGTTTACGTCAACGGGAGCGCCGATGGCGTGGAGTATCCGACAGCGACGACCTGGCGCTACACGAGTGCACTTTCAGCGCGGGACAACGTCTTCGTCGTCAGCGATGGGCTGGACAGTTACACGATCACAGTCTACCTCGACTTCTTCCACGGCGGCACATTGATGGAGGACACCACGCTCCCCACCAGCGGCTATCCGTATGCCATCACCGAAGACATCATCGTGCCGGCAGGCGTCACGCTGACCATCGAGCCCGGCGTGACGCTGCAGTTCCAGTCAGATCGCTACCTGCGTGTGAATGAGGGAGGGCGGTTGCTGGCGGAAGGCACCGCTGCGCAGCCCATCGTCTTCACGGGGCAGGGAGGCGCTTACTGGGGCGGCATCCTCCTCGACCGCACGCAGGAGGACAACCGCATCGTCCACGCGGTGATCGAGTACACCCGTGAGGTGATCACCAACCCGCGCACCCATGGTGTCTCGGCCTACGGTGCGCGGGTGACCATCGCCGACAGCGTGATCCGGCACACCGACTTCAGCGACGCCGTCCAGACCTATCCCCGGTTCGGTCACGACCCGACGATCTACCTGCTGCGCAACGAGATCTACGACGTCCAAAGAGATGCCGTGCACGTAACCGGCGGCTACGCCTTCATCCAGGGCAACCATATCCATGACGCCCGGCTTGGTGATTACCAATTTGAGGGCATCGAGGTCAGCCATATGATCACGCCGGCGGTGCTGCTGGACAATCACATCCACGACGTCTCCGACGACTGCATAGACCTGAACGATTCATCGGCCATCATCGAGCGCAACGAGTTACACCACTGCGGTGACAAGGGCATCTCCATCGGCGAACCCTCCTCCACGACGCTGGTGAACAACCTGATCTACACCTGCCTGGGCAAGGAGGAGGACCCGTACAGTGGCACCGGCATCGCGGTCAAGGATGGAGCGGTCTCGTACATCGTGAACAACACGGTGTCCGATTGCAGGCACGGTATCTACCTCTACCACGGGCAGGGAGGCATCGCCACAGTAGTCAACTCCATCCTGTGGGGCAACGGGACGAACCTGGAACTGCGCGACGGGTCTGTCATCACCGTTACCTACTCTGACATTGAGGGCGGCTGGCCCGGCGAGGGGAACATCAACGCCGACCCCCTCTTTCGCGCCCCGCAGGACGGCGACTACCGGCTGCGGGAGGATTCGCCCTGCGTGGACACGGGCACGGCGGATGGCGCGCCGGACGAGGACATCCGGGGGGTTCCTCGGCCCGAGGGGGAGGGATATGACCGAGGGGCGCACGAGTTCTTCGAGTTCTTCGCCTGCTACCTGCCGTTGATCTTGCGGGAGCAGACCTCATTGCGTTTAATTCCGGAGAGCCCCGCCAAACTAGCGGGGCTTTTCACTTGCGGGAATAGGGATTTGATGATAAAATAATACCACAATTAAGGTCTTGCTTCGGGCCGAGGTAGCTCAGCCTGGTAGAGCACCTGACTGAAAATCAGGGAGTCGCCAGTTCAAATCTGGCCCTCG
>QMOC01000171.1 GCA_003648085.1 Chloroflexota bacterium | reverse complement strand
GGTGACTGAGGTTGAGGAGGTTGAGGTGACTGTCCCGCCCGAGGTCATCGAGATCACCCCGACACCGGGGCTGGGCGCTGGCTGCACCTACAATGCCTACCGCATGGGCTGGGTGATGGACTATTCTGACGCCAACAACATCGTCAACGAGGTCTTCCACCCAGATTCGCCGTTCCAGTACACCTTCTGGGACGATGATACCTTCCGTGACCTGGTGGACCAGGCGCTGGTGGAGACCGACCCTGATGCCCGCGCGGCGCTGTGGCGACAGGCGGAGAACATCCTGGTGACCGACTACGCCGCGGTCATCCCCATCTTCCACTACGACCGCACCGCCCTGGTCAATCCCGATATCGAGTACGAGTTCCCGCCCTTTGGTCAGGCCCATTACATGAAGTGGCGGCTGCCTGAGGGGAGGGACACCCTGCGGGTCCGTCTTGGCACGGAGCCGCCCACGCTGGACATCAATCTGGCCACCGACACCACCTCCCACGCGGTGCTCAACCAACTGATGGAGGCTCCCTACCGCTATAAGGGGGACGGCACCATCGAGCCGGCGGGCGCCGAGTCCTACGAGGTGTCGGAGGATGGGACGGTCTACACCGTGCACCTGCGCCAGGACGCCACCTGGTCCGACGGCGAGCCGGTGGTGGCCCAGCACTACGTGGACGGGGTCCTGCGGCTCCTGAACCCGGAGACGGCGGCGGAGTACGCCTACGTGATGTACTATATCTCCGGCGCTGAGGCCTACAACACTGGCGAGACCGACGATCCCTCCACCGTGGGCATCCGCGCCGTGGACGACTACACCCTAGAGATTACGCTCGATAAGCCCCAGGCCTTCTTCGACAGCATCCTGGCCTTCTTCACCTTCTATCCGGTTCGCCTGGATGTCATCGAGGAGTACGGCGATCTGTGGACCGAGCCAGGGAACTTCGTGGGGAATGGCCCCTACGTGCTGACCGAGTGGGCTCATGAGGACCACTTGGTCATCGAGAAGAACCCCAATTACCACGACGCCGATCAGGTGACCATCGAGCGGGTGGAGTACCCCATCATCGTCGAGGATGCCACGGCGCTGGCCGCCTATGAGCGGGGTGAACTGGACGTCAGCGGCTACCCCTCAGAAGAACTGCCGCGCATCCTGGAGGAGATGCCGGAGCACTTCGTCCGCCTGCCCTACCCCGGCACCTACTACATCGGCCTGAACACCCTCCGGGCGCCCACGGACAACCTGAACTTCCGCAAGGCCCTGGCCTCCTCCATTGACAAGCGGGCCATCCTGGACTCGGTGCTCAACATGCCCTGGCGTCTCGATGCCTGTGGCGTGATCCCGCCGGAGATCCCCGGTTACCAGGGCTGCGGTGAGGTCGGCTACCAGTTCGACCTGGATGCTGCGCAGCAGTACCTGCAGGCAGCGCTGGACGAGATGGGCATTGAGGATCCAGGTGACATCCGCCTCAATCTGTGGTTCAACCGCGGCAACGAGGACGTCATCGAGTCAGTTGCCGAGCAATGGGAGACCAACCTCGGTATCAGGGTCTACGTGGTCAACATGGAGTGGGGTGCTTACCTGCAGACCCTCGACGAGTGCAACAACCCGTAGCCTCCGGGCTACCCAGAGGTTTCCCTGGGGTTCCCGCGAGGGAACCCCAGGGTCCTTATCTCCAAAGGTTGGGGCCATCCACGAACATGATCACGAGTCCACGAATTCACGAGTGATATATATGGTTCGCAGATTCGTGACCAGGTTTGTGGGAGTTGATCCCGGGGGGAGAGATTTCTAAGGAGGAGATCATGCAGAGATTTATTTTACGGCGAATCCTGTGGAACATCCCGGTGTTGATCCTGATCAGCGTCGTTACCTTCGGAATGATGCAACTTGTGCCGGGAGGGCCCTTCACGGCGGGCGGGGGAGGCCGACCAATCCCGCCGGAGATCCGGGCTAATATGGAGGCCAAATACGGGCTCGATAAGCCAATCTGGCAACAGTACCTGAACTATATGGGGCGGCTGATCTTCCACTTCGACTTCGGTCCCTCCCTGCGGAACCCTGGCCGCACGGTCAACGCGATGCTCTTCGGTGGCAACTTCCTGGTGGACGTGCTGCGGGAGCAACTGAAGGCCACCTTCGGCACGGAGGCCAGTTCGATGACCTTTGCCGAGTCTCCCAGTATCTTCGATTCCTCCGCCCTGGTGGTGAAGACTAATGGGGAAGTGGTGGGCTACATCGCCATCACCGGGTCCGACCGGCTCGAGGCCATCAGACGCTTCCTGTCTTTGGCGCCCATTATGGTCTCAGCCCAGGTGGGGCTGGTCTCCATCGGCCTGGCCCTTTTCGTCGGCATTCCCCTGGGCATCGTCTCTGCTCTGAAGCAGAACTCGTGGGTGGACTATAGCGCTATGTTTGTCTCCATGCTGGGGGTCTCTATCCCTAACTTCCTTCTTGGTATCGGATTAATTCTGGTCTTTGCCCTTTGGTTGGGATGGCTGCCTACCTATGGCTGGGGGGAGGACTGGAAGCAGGTGATTATGCCGGCCATCACCTTGGGCACGGGTGGTATGGCCATTATCGCCCGGCTGACCCGGGCCAGCATGCTAGAGGTGATCCGCGCCGACTACATCCGTACTGCCCGGGCTAAGGGGCTGGCGGAGCGGATCGTGATCGTCCGTCACGCACTGAAGAATTCTCTCATCCCAGTGGTCACTGTCATGGGGCCGATGATGGCCGGTTGGCTCACCGGCTCCTTCCTGGTAGAGTGGGTTTTCTCCATCGGTGGCATCGGCAAGTTCTTCGTCAGCGCGGTCACCAACCGGGACTATACCCTGATTATGGGTACGATTCTGATCTATTCGGTGGCCCTGGTTGTGTTCAACCTGCTGGTGGATATCGCTTATGGGTTCATTGACCCGCGCATTCGGTTTGAGTAGTGACTTGAGAGAACCCGGTTTGCTGAAAGAAAACGGGTTTCTAAACTTCTGTGAGAGGTGTGAACTATGGCTGAGAGTGCTTCTGAGCGACGCAGGCGGGAAGAGGAGGCCCAGTTCGCCGAGCGAGGTGTAAGCCTGTGGCAGGACGCCTGGCGGCGATTGCTGCGCAACCGTATGGCGGTGGCAGGGCTGCTCTTTATTGGTTTCCTGGTCTTTTGCTTTATCACCGCCGACTTTCTTCCACCGTACAGTTACCGGGAGGCCGACTACGAGAACACGCGCATCGGCCCGCGCTGGCCCGACCATATTTTCGGCACCGATAAACTGGGGCGAGACGTGTTTAGTCGAGTGTGGTGGGGCACACGTGTTTCTCTCACTGTTGCAGTCGTTGGTTCGCTGACGGCGCTGGTCATCGGTGTCACTTACGGGGCCATCTCCGGCTACCTGGGTGGCCGGATAGATAACCTCATGATGCGCTTTGTGGACGTGATGTATGGCTTCCCCACCCTCCTTTTCATCATCCTGATTATGGTGGTCCTGCCGTCGGAGACCGCTATCCAGGGTATGATCAATATCTTCATCGCTATCGGTGTCGTGGGGTGGATGGGGATGGCCCGCCTTGTCCGGGGGCAGTTCCTCTCCCTGCGAGAGAAGGAGTTCGTCCTGGCGGCGCGAATGGTCGGTGCCGGCCCGGCCCGTATCATCTCCCGTCACCTGTTGCCCAACAGCCTGGGTCCGGCCATCGTCTCGCTGACGCTGGGTATCCCGAGCCTGATCCTGACCGAGGCGGTGTTGAGTTTCATTGGTCTGGGCGTACCACCGCCGTACCCCAGTTGGGGCCAGATGGTGTCCGAAGGGTGGCGCGGGCTGCGGGCCACGCCCCACCTGACCGTCTTCCCCGGCCTGGCGATTAGTCTGACTATGCTGGCTTTCAACTTCCTGGGGGACGGTCTGCGGGACGCGCTGGACCCGACAATGCGGGGCACCGCTTTGGTCCGCGCAGCACGACGGAAGAAGCGGCGAGCGAGGAGGGCAGCGCGTAGAGCGGCAGCCAAGGCCGCTTAGAGTGCTTGGCTGCTGCGAGCAAGCAGCGGAGTGCGGAAAGGCGGGGGGTACGGGTCGAGAGATTAGGCGTGCCCCCCGTTTTCCTATGTCAAATGCCCCACATGGGGGGGAGGCGGAATGAAGCGGTGGGGATACTGGATCATCGTCGGAGTGGTGTCACTGGCCTTGGCTGCCCTGATCGGATGGGCCACCACTTACACTCCGCTGTTGACGCCCTCTGCGTCGGAGGAGTGGAGCCGGGGGCGGCTCCTCGGCGTGACGCCGGTGAGTATTCCGGTGGATGTCCAGGCGGCCCCCGATGGTGGGGTGTTCCTAACCTGGGTGGACCTCGACGACCGGCTACACGTGGTGCGATTGGGGACAAGCGGGCAGGTCATCGCAGACTGGACGCCTGGCGTGGGAGCGGACATCCCACGGGAACCGCGTCTCCTTGTGGGACCGGGAGACGAGATTCATCTTATCTGGCGGGAGACGGGTGGGGGACGCTCACTCTTGACCTATGCCCGGCTGAGCAGCGGGGCCTCTGTGCAGGTTGGCCCGCTCTCCCTTTCGCTGCCGGGGGATGAGGCCCAATCCCCATGTCTGGCTTTCGACCGTCAGGGCGAGGTTGAGGTCTTCTGGGTCGGCCAGGCGGGTATCTACCAGGTTGCCCTCAGCGCCGAGGGGGAGGTGCAGGGCGACCCTGTCCTGCTGGTCGAAGGTGGTGAGGACGTCAGTATCCAGGTGGACCGAGAGGGCATCTTCCATCTCACCTGGCTACAGGGGATGGGGCCAAACGAGAGGGTAATCTATTATGCTTTACTTGATCCAGAGCAGGGGGACTTGAGCCAGCCGGAGGAGATGAGTAGGGTCTTTCTACGTACCGGTCAGCGTGTGGAGAGTCTCGCCGTGGGCATTGATAGCAGTACGGGCTACATCTTGTGGGTTATCCAGGACTTGAGGGACATCAGTTCCAGAGCCCAGTATGCTTTCTTTCCTCTTGAGATACCGCGGCAGAAAAAGGTCAGGACCCTGCGGCTGGACGAGGGGAGCGATCCGCTGAGCCTTTGGGCTATGCGCGGCCAGTACGAGACGTTGCTGGTCGCCCTGACTGAGACCACTATGACGCCAGATGGCCCACAACTTCAAATCGGCGTCATCGGCTTGCGCGGCGAGCAGACGTCAGAGAATGCCGTTTGGGCAGCGGTTGAAAATCGGGGATCAACGACCGTCGTTGACCAGAGCAGTTGGCCGGAGGATCAGTACATCGTCACTGCTTCGGATCGCCCCTCCCTCAAGCCAAGTTTGGCAGTGGATACACAGAGCCATCTCCATCTGGTCTGGCTGGAGACCGGGGGCTTCGGAGTGTACCGTGTGGCCTACGCCAGCACCGCTCCAGGGGTGAAGGAGAATTATAATGCCTTGACCTTGTGGGATGTAGTCAATGGTGCTTTGAGCGTCGCTATGCAACTTTTCCTGGCAGTGGGGCTGGCACCGGTCCTGGCTGTTGGTTGGTCTCTACTTCCTCTGATGTGGTTGATCGGCTATCATCTGGTCACCGGGTATGAGACCCTGACGGTACCGGGAGCACGAGTGGCCCTGGGCGTATCTGTGTTGCTGGAAGTGGTGTGCACGTATTTGCTCTCTCCTTATCGAAGCGGCGTGCCTGGAATGATTCGGTGGATTGTGCCGCTTGCTGTTGCTGCTGTTGCTCTACTGTTAACCATGCTGTATCTGCGGAAGCGGGATGAGCAGTCCTTATTTGGGGCTTTCTTTGTCTTCGCTCTCATCTACGGTTTTTTTCAAGTGGCGTTTGTGGCACTCCTGCATTTGTAGGATGAATATAGGGCACCATTGGACTCGCTGCGGGGCATCCCTGTTGGTACTGACAGTTCTCCTGGTCGCCTGCGCCTCGCTGCCCCACGGGGCTAAGGAGGCTGTCTTGCGCACCTTTGACTCCGAGGAGCAGCCGCGTATTCACTCTGCTCGCAGAGTAGATCCCCTGCTGGAGGATCTGAAGATGGGAGTGTCAACTCATTCTGAACCATCCCCTTAGTTTTGCATACCCCATCGTGCGCGACGACCAGCACCTCCTCCGAGGGACTGGTCGTTTGCTGTTGTCCAACCTACCAATCTTGCACTCCGGCCCGTATGAT